>JAABRC010000052.1 GCA_011391115.1 Candidatus Egaibacter danicus
GCCCTTCCTACTCTGCCACTCTGCAAGGCTTCCACAACTTGTGCCTTGGGGCCGTCGGCCATGACCTTTCCGTTGTCTATGACGATCAATCGGTCTATCAATTCCAGAAGGGAGGTCCGGTGGGTCACCAGAATCACCGTTTTGCCCTTTGTAAACCGTTGCAGTCTGGCTTTCAGCAGATCTTCGCTCTGGTGGTCCATGGCGCTGCTGGGTTCATCAAGCAACAGGATCGGCGAGTCGTTCAGCACGGCACGCGCGATACCAACTGCCTGACGCTGCCCGCCCGATAATGATTCACCGCGTTCCCCAATGAGCATATCGAATCCGCGTGGATGGCGGTTGGCAAATTCGGTCACACCAGCCACTTCGGCTGCGGCGATCACGTCCTGGTCATCGGCGAACGGCGCGCCCAGCGCAATATTCTCTTTGAGGGTGCCAAAGAACAGGCTGACATCCTGCGAGACGAAACCGGCCGCCCGTCGCAGTTCTGCAGGGTCAATCTGGCGCAGGTCGATTCCATCGATGAGAATCGCGCCCTCAGTTGGCTGGTACAAACCCAGCACCAGACGTTGAATCGTTGATTTTCCAGAGCCGACACGGCCAATGAAGGCAATTTTTTCTCCCGCCTGAATTTTGAAAGACACGTTCCGCAGCACGGCCTGTTGCTGTCCGGGGTAAGTGAAACTGACATTCTTGAATTCAATCGACCCCTGGAATCCGGTTCTATGCAGGAAAACCGATGCGTCCGCGCGCTCCGGCTGTGTTTGCATATGCTTCTCGACCGAGGCCAGTCCGCTCTTGGCGTTGTGGTACTGCATCAGGAGTCCGGCCACCTGACCGAATGGCGCCATGGCTCGACCGGCCAACATCGAGGCGGCGATGATGCCACCCATACTGATCTGGTTTTCAACCAGCAGGTAGACCCCTACGATCACGACGACGACCGACACGAACTGTTGCAGTAGCTGGACCAAACTCATGATCGTCGAAGACAGCAACTTGAGCTTGGTGCCGTTTTGTGCAAGAAAGACGGTCGACTGTTCCCATTTGCGCTGAAAGCTGCTTTCAGCCACCATGAACTTCACGGTTTCGATGCCGACCAGGCTTTCCACCAAGGTGGCGTTGCGCTGAGACGTGGCCCTTTGTGTCACTTCAACCAGTTCCTGCATCTTCTGTTGCACGACCAACGAGGCGACAACCAAAACCGCAATACAAAACAGCGGCGGGAAAATCAACCAAGGCGAAATCCATGCAAGGACGACGAAAAAGACAAAGACGAATGGGATATCGACCAGGGTTGTGATCGTGGCGGACGCAACAAACTCCCGGACCGATTCAAACGCCCGCAAGTTTGCCGCGAACGAGCCTACCGAGGTTGGGCGGTCTGCCATGCCCAAGCCCAGCACGCGCTCCATGATCCTGGCAGATAAGGTGACGTCGATCCGTTTACCCGCGGTATCCAGGATGTAGGACCGCAATATGCGCAGCAGCGTGTCGAAGCCCATCATTAAGAACACGCCAATCGACAGCACCCACAGCGTCTCTTCCGCCCGGTTGGGTACGACCCGGTCATAGACCGTCATCGAAAACATCGGCATGACTAGGGCGAACAAATTGATTAGCAGCGCCGCCAGCAAACTGTCCCGGTACAAGCGCCAGTTCTGGAATACGACGCTCCAGAACCAGTGTTCCGACTTCAGTTCTCCCGAATCGGGTGTGCGGGGATCGAACTTGTAGACGGGCCGAATAAAACAGGCGATGCCCGCGTACAGGCTTTCAAGCTCTTCACGGGTCAATACGTCAGACGATTCCCCGTTTTCCGGAAACCGTACCCTGGCCTCGCCTGACTGAAGCCATTCCAGCAATACGCAAGCCTGGTTCTCCTTCAGGAGAAGCACGACTGGAAGCAGCCCGGGACGCAATAGGTCCAGTTTTCGCCGTGCCAATTTGGCTGTCAACCCCGCACGCCCAGCAGCGCGTGGCAGCAGATCGGGAGTAATCCGGTTTCCTTCCAATGGCAATCCGGCTGACAACGCTTCCAGGGTCGTCGTGATTCCAAAAATCTTGGCAATCGCAATGACACTATCCAATAAAGGATCAAATCGAATACTGTGTTCGCCAATGCGCTTGGCGCCTTGGCTGAGCGTGTTCTGACTGGCTGGCGTGGAGTCTGACATATCGGCTGATTTTGTCACGCGCGTTGACTACAGAAGTCGCTCATCGCTTCCCAACAAATTCAGCGCTCCGTGTATCCGGTTGCGAAGCCCCTTTCGCACCATCAGCTTCTTCTGCGCTGCCACCGGCAAGTCGGTGTGGTGGATCACGTTCTTGAGTATGAGTGTGTCAATCAGATCTTCCAGAACCCGCACGAAACCGGCGTCCGCCGCATCGAATGCGGGGTCCACGGCGGTTGATTTGAAAAACAATTGAATCTCTGGATGGTGTTCATCCAAAGCCTCGCTGCCAGGCTGTTGTTGTCTGGAGACCGATTGAATCGTCCCGTCAGGATGTCTGAAAACGTGAAACATAGGTTTTCCCAACAGAAAAAGGTTTCGGGAGCAACTCGGCGAAGGCTTCCGCGTGAATGGTAGCACTCGAAGTGAGTGCCAAGCCCAAGAGGACTAACGCCAACTTTGGCCTGCCCACTTGATACCCTGGACAGTATTGTGTATACTCCATGGGGTATTAAGGAGATGGGATGAAATCAACCAATTCGGGTTTGGGAATGCGTGTTCGGCACATGGGCCTTGTTTGCGGCGTGTTGCTGGGTGGGGCGGCGGTGTTCGTGACTTCGGCTATGGCACAGACTGAACCTGTGCCGGTCGCGGTTGTCAGGGAAAAGGCCGCCGGATCGTTCTATGAACTCGATGGAGTGATCCAGCCGGTCAAGCAAAGCACTATCGCCGCGCAGGCGGCTGGGCGAATTGCCAGTTTTGCCGTGAAAGCCGGCGACAAAGTGCGTGCTGGACAGGTGCTGGCTGTTATCGATGACAGGGAGGTTGCTGCCGGAGTGCAGAAGAGCCAAGCACAGATTAGCCAGGCCGATGCCGAAATGCGCAACGCCCGGGCCAGCCTGGAACGCACGCGCGATCTACAAGGCAAAGGATTTGTGAGTAAAGCCGCCCTGGATACCGCGGAAATGCAATACAAGGGTGCCACCGCAGTACGGGAGCAGGCCGCAGCATCGGCGCTTCAATCCAGCATTTCTCAAAGCTTTACACGGGTTACCGCACCCTACGACGGTTGGGTTTTGCAGACCCATGCGGAAGCAGGTGATCTGGCCGTGCCAGGCAAGCCATTGGTAACTGTCTTTGCGCCGCTGCCACTGCGTGCGGTGGTCCAGGTGCCTGCATCGCGGGCCCAAGCCGTGAGAGCGGCAAGCCAGACCCAGGTGCAAGCCGACAGCATCACGGAAACTGCTCGTTGGATCACACCGATCAACCGCGCGGCTGTTCCATCCGCAGATCCGGTTTCGCAAACAACCGAGTGGCGGCTCGATCTTTCCGACAAAGATAGTGCCGACCTGCTGCCTGGCCAACAGGTGCGCGTTCGCTTTTCCCAGTCCCAGACTTCGTCTGCGACTCAAAAACTGCTGATACCCCAGTCGGCGGTCGTAAGGCGTGGTGAACTGACAGCTGTCTACGTCGCCGTCAATGGGGCGTTTTCCCTGCGCGCGGTGCGACTGGGCGCCAACCTCGGGGCCGACGGAATTGAAGTGATGGCCGGGATTGCCAGTGGCGAGACGATCGCGCTGGATCCAATCCGTGCCGGATTCGCAAAAGCAACGCCGGCCATGCCGGCGGGCAAGTGAGTTCGACATGAAAGAGACCAATCCTTTGGGAATTTCCGGCCGTATCGCCGCCGCCTTTCAGTCCAACGCGCTGACGCCTCTGCTGGCGGTGGTGGCAATGCTGATGGGTCTCTTTGCCGTCATGGTTACGCCTCGGGAGGAGGAGCCTCAGATCAACGTCACCATGGCCAATGTGCTGATTCCCTTTCCGGGAGCCAGCAGCCTTGACGTGCAAAACATGGTGGCCCGCCCTGCAGAGCAACTGTTGGGGCAGATAGCGGATATTGAACACACTTATTCGGTGTCCCGGCCAGGCGTCGCAGTCCTGACGGTTCAGTTCAAGGTTGGCGTACCCCGCACTGAAGCCTTGGTGCGCCTGTACGACGTTTTGAATGCCAATCAGGATTGGCTGCCGCGCGATTTGGGTGCTTTGACACCCATCGTAAAGCCCAAGGGCATCGACGATGTCCCGGTGTTGGCGGTCACCCTGTGGAGTGCTGATGCACTGCCTGCGGCCGATCTGGAGACTGTGGCGCATGCGATGGAAGCCGAATTCAAGGCGGTGTCCGGCGTACGCGAGGTGCAAACCATAGGCGGTCCGGGGCGTGCCATCCACATAGTGGTTGATCCCGAGCGTTTGCGCGCCAGAGGTGTGGACCTTCTTTCGCTGAAGAAGACCGTTGCGGCGGCCAACTTCGGCATGCCTGCTGGCGCTGTCCTCGACGCGGCCAAAAAGGGTGCCAGCGGCCAAATGCTTACAGTCGACGCCGGCGAGTTCCTGGACTCTGCGGCTGACGTCGGGGACTTGGTGGTCGGCAGCCATCAGGGTAAGCCGGTGTTTATGCGGGACGTGGCTCAGATTGATTCCGGCGCACAGCAAGCCCAGCGGTATGTCACTTATGTGCGCGGCCCGTCCTCTGGCGAAGGGAATGCACAAGGTGCGACAACAAGCGCCGGGCAATCTCTCCCTGCGGTCACGATCAGCGTCACCAAGAAACCCGGTGAGAACGCGGTAGATGTGTCCCGCGCGGTCGTAGCTCGCCTGGAATCGCTGCGCAATACGGTGATACCGGCCAATGTGCAAGCCACCGTGACACGGGACTATGGTGAAACCGCCGCGGAGAAGGCCAACAAGCTGATTCAGAAACTCGGCTTCGCCACCGGCTCAGTCATTCTCCTGGTCGGATTTGCGCTGGGACGACGCGAGGCGATCATTGTCGGTGCCGCCGTGATCTTGACGCTGACAGCAACACTGTTCGCGTCCTGGGCCTGGGGATTCACCCTGAACCGGGTTTCGCTGTTTGCGCTGATCTTTTCTATTGGTATCCTGGTAGATGACGCCATCGTGGTCGTCGAAAACATCCACAGGCACCAGCAACTCACCCCGGATGCACTGTTAAAAGACATCATTCCGAAAGCGGTGGATGAGGTCGGTGGCCCCACCATTCTGGCAACCCTCACGGTCATTGCTGCGCTACTGCCGATGGCGTTTGTGTCGGGCCTGATGGGCCCCTACATGAGCCCCATCCCGATTAACTCCAGTCTCGGCATGGCGTTGTCACTGGCCATCGCCTTCACGGTCACCCCGTGGCTTGCGCTCCAGTTCATGCGCCATGGACATGCGATTGAACCAGGGCACTCCGATCAGAAGAACGCCAACGCGCAGCAGCCGACCCACGCGAAGGAGTCCAAACTGCAAAGCCTGTTTGGCAAGATCCTGACGCCCTTTTTGGACAGCGCGCGCAAACGCTGGTTGTTGCTGGCAGGCATCATTGCCGCTCTGTTTCTCTCCGTGGGGTTGGTATTGGTGCAGTGGGTGGTTCTCAAAATGCTGCCATTCGACAACAAGAGCGAGTTTCAGGTAGTCGTGGACATGCCAGCAGGTACTCCACTAGAGGACACGGCTGCCACACTGCAGGATCTGGGAGCATTTTTGTCCCAGCAGCCCGAGGTGAGGGACATTCAGGGGTACGCGGGTACGGCATCGCCCATTACGTTCAATGGACTGGTCCGCCAGTACTACTTGCGTGCCGATGTCGAGCAAGGCGACTTGCAGGTCAACCTGGTGGACAAGCAACATCGCAGCGAAAAGAGCCATGCGATTGCGCAAAGGCTGAGGCCTGCCATTGAGGCGATTGGCGTCAAGCACCATGCAAAAATCAAGGTCGTGGAAGTACCCCCGGGGCCGCCCGTCATGTCTCCCCTGGTGGCGGAGATCTATGGTCCAGACGAAGCCGGTCGACAGAAGCTGGCCCTGGAAGTTGCCACTGCATTCGGTGCGACCGCCGACATCGTCGGTACCGACACCAGCCTGCGGGACGATGCGCCCCGTGCCTTCCTCAAGGTGCGTCGGCAGCGCGCCGAGTCGCTGGGCATTCCGATTGCAGCCATTGCACAGACGGTGTCCTCCGCGCTATCGGGAACCGATGCCGCCTACCTGCATGACCAGCAATCCAAGTACCCGGTTCCGGTGCGTATCCAGTTGCCGCCAGAAAGTCAGGTGGGACTGGATGCCATTCTCGCCTTGCCCATGCGCTCGGCAACGGGTCAATTGGTCCCCTTGTCAGAGTTGGTACAGGTCACACGTGGCGTCATCGACAAGCCGCTGTTTACCAAAGACCTGCAAGGTGTGAGTTATGTTGTGGGCGACATGGCGGGCAAGTTGGACTCTCCACTGTATGGCTTGTTTGCGGCCCGCAAGACCTTGGCCTCTACCCTGCAAAGCAAAAGCGATCACACCGGTGAGTACTGGATACACCAACCCACTAACCCCTACCAGGAATATGCAATCAAGTGGGACGGCGAGTGGCAAATTACGTATGAGACCTTTCGCGACATGGGCGCAGCCTATGGTGTCGGTCTGATCCTGATCTATTTATTGGTGGTGGCACAGTTCAGGAGCTACCGCACGCCCTTGGTCATCATGGCACCCATTCCACTCACATTGATTGGGGTCATGCCGGGGCACGCCATCATGGGTGCGCAGTTCACCGCGACCAGCATGATTGGCATGATCGCACTGGCGGGCATCATTGTGCGCAATTCCATTTTGCTGGTGGACTTCATTGAACTTCAGGTGCGGGACGGACTGCCGTTCAAGACTGCCGTTCTGCAGTCCGCAGTGGTGCGCGCCCAACCCATCGTGTTAACGGGTGTCGCGGCCATGATTGGGGCGTTCTTCATTTTGGATGACCCCATATTCAACGGGCTTGCCATTTCACTGATCTTTGGCATCCTTGTCTCGACGCTTTTGACGCTCGTCGTCATCCCGGTTCTCTATTACGCCTTGTATCACCGCAGTATGGAATTGCCAGATGGCAGCGGCGGACATGAAGAAATCCCACTAGTAATTACTAACCCTAAAGGAGCTTTGCCATGACAGTTGATCGCTACATCCATGTATTTGCCGGTTTTTTCATTCTGCTGTCCCTGGCGCTGGGCGTCAGTGACAGTCCCCTGTTTGTGTCGCAATGGTGGCTGGCGTTTACCGCTTTTGTGGGCTTGAACCTCTTCCAGTTTGGAATTACCAACGTGTGCCCCTTGGGTTGGATTCTTAAGAAGCTTGGCGTTCCAGAGTCCACCGCAGCGTGCGCACGATAAAGGAGAATGGTCCGTGACCGTATTAACCGATAGCCAAGACCGCACGGATGTGTTGAACCGGTTGCGCCGTGCCGAGGGACAAATCCGGGGCATCCACCGTATGGTTGAAGAAGGCGAGAGCTGCCTGAAGATCGGGCAGCAATTTTCGGCTGTGCGCAAGGCGCTCGATAGCACCTACCTGCGCATGACGGTGTGCTTTGTGGAGCAGGAGTTGCAGGCGCGCATCAACCCGGATGCCACACAGAAGGCGGATTTGGACCTGATGCTCAAAGACATGGAAACCTTACTCGCCCGCATGGGCTGAGGCAATCACGCCGCCGCCCAGGCAGACGTCGCCGTCGTACAGCACGGCCGACTGGCCCGGCGTGACCGCCCATTGTGGCTGCGCGAATTGCAGGGCAAATCCCTGCATGCTGGCGTCTCGAACCCGGCACGCTGCGTCGCTTTGCCGGTAGCGGGTTTTGGCGGCCATGTCAGCAGACGCAGGTGCAAAGCCGGCTGTCCAGCTTGCGTCTTGAGCCGATAGGGACGAAGACTGCAGCCACGGATGGTCATGTCCTTGCACAATCCAGAGTGTGTTGGTTTGCATGTCCTTGCGCGCAACAAACCACGGTGCGTGGTCGCCACCACCTTTTTGCGCCCCTTTGGCCTTGATGCCGCCAATACCCAAACCCTGGCGCTGCCCCAGTGTGTAAAAGCTCAGACCTTGGTGTTCGCCTATTTTTCGCCCCATTGCATCCCGAATGGGGCCGGGTTCCTTCGCGATGTAGCGATTCAGAAATTCCCGAAACGGGCGCTCTCCAATGAAGCAGATGCCGGTGGAGTCCTTCTTTTTGGCGTTGGGCAGGCCAATGTCTTGCGCGATCTGGCGGACCTGGGTCTTGAGGAGTTCGCCAATCGGGAACAGGGTTTTGGACAGCTGCGCCTGGTTGAGACGGTGCAAAAAATAGCTCTGGTCCTTGGACGGATCCAGACCCTTCAGCAGTTCGTACAGGTGCGTTTGCGGCGACCGTCGCACGCGGGCGTAATGACCGGTCGCGATCTTCTCGGCGCCCAGTCGCATGGCATGGTCCAAAAACGCCTTGAACTTGATTTCTGCGTTGCACAAAATGTCGGGATTGGGCGTTCGGCCCGCTTGGTACTCGCGCAGGAACTCGGCGAAAACCCGGTCCTTGTATTCGGCGGCAAAATTGACGTGCTCTATCTCAATGCCAATGACATCAGCAACTGCGGCGGCGTCAACAAAGTCGATGTTCGACGTGCAATAGCCGGGATCGTCGCTGTCTGAACCGGCAGGGCGGTCGTCGTCTTCCCAGTTCTTCATGAAAATGCCAATGACCTCGTGCCCCTGCTGTTTCAGCAGATGGGCCGTGACCGCTGAATCCACACCGCCGCTGAGGCCCACAACCACTCTTTGCTTACTCATGAGGCCATTTTAGGGCCTCGTGTCCAGCGGAATGATCTTAAGCGGAAATGGCCGATGGCCCTCGTGAAATATCAGTAGTATGCTATCATAATAATAGCACTTCAGAGTCCACCCTGGATGCTGGAGTCTGCGTGCACCAGATCCATGGGGTAGCGCTGCCCCTTCAAATAGTCTTCAATGCACTGCACGACCATGGCGCTGCGGTGGCGTACCGTGCTGGCGCGCACCTCGTCGGCGGTCATCCACAGGGTGCGCACAATGCCGGTGTCCAGCCCGCGATCCGCGTCGAAGGAACCCAGGTCACCGCAAA
>JAABRC010000523.1 GCA_011391115.1 Candidatus Egaibacter danicus
CGCACTGATGCTGCGGCCCATCAGTACGCTGTCGATGATCGGCCTGATGCTGCATGGCGCGATGGGCCGGCTGGGGGAGGCCGCAGGGGTGGAAAGTTTTGAATTCCATCGCATGGTGATCAAACCGAGGCGCACCCCGGGCCGTAAGACAGTTATGGTGGCGTTCGACGGCGAAGTAACACGCATGCGCTCGCCGATTGACATTCGTGTGCTCGACAAGCCTCTGTTCTTGCTCCAGGCAGCTGGTACTGGAAGCGCTGCTGTTCCGCAGGTGATTGCGACATGAGTGTCCTGCTGCATATTTCCGACACCCACTTCGGCACCGAACAACCGGTGATGGTCGAGGCCCTGATAGCCCTGGCAGCCCAGCAGGGGCCAGAGATTGTGGTGCTCTCCGGTGACATCACGCAGCGGGCAAGGCCAGCCCAGTTTCGTGCGGCAAAAACCTTTGTCGACCGACTTGGTGCACCGGTTCTGGCCATCCCCGGCAACCACGATATTCCATTGTTTGACCTTTGGGCGCGCCTGAACCGACCCTACGCGCGCTACGCCATGGCGTTCGGCGCTGATCTTGAGCCGGTGCACTCGTCGCCCGATTTTTTGGTCATTGGTGTCAACACAACGCGCACATGGCGGCACAAGAACGGGGAAGTGTCCGCAGCACAGATCGATCATATTGCCAGGCGGCTGAGCGCGGCTAGCCCGGAACAGTTACGGATAGTGGTGGTGCACCAGCCAATAGCCGTGATTGAGGCTTGCGACCAGCCCGATCTGCTGCGTGGCCACCGTGCTGCCCTCCGGGTCTGGACTGACGCCGGGGCAGATGTCGTGTTGGGCGGGCACATTCATAAGCCCTACACGTTGGCGCAGCATGGTTTTGCGGGGCGGTTATGGGTTGTCCAGGCAGGAACCGCTTTGTCGTCGCGCACGCCACCCGGGGTGCCCAACTCGGTACATATCCTGCGCTGGGGTAAGGCTACCATCGCATCTGGTGCCGATGCGCAGACCGGAGGCGAGTTGCGAGCGTACTGTCAGATTGAGCAATGGGACTTCGCGCGCCATGATCAAGCATTCGTCTGCACTGCAGTTACAACCGTGCAACCGATGCGTGGCTGAGCACAAGGGTTTCCGGCGGGGTTTTTGGCCAAAGCGCCGAGTAATCGTTGGTCAATTCCGCTTTTTCAGATAAGCAGGGCCGCCAGAAAAATACCCACCATGATGAATGCCAATACCACTTTGGCGATGAGCCCAACCATGATCCCGACCCAGGTTGAGACGCCGACCTTGACGGCACGTGTCTGGTCTTTCTGTGCCAGGTACTCGCCCGCAGCGGCGCCGACCAGGGGCATGAAGAGGACGCCGACCAGGCCCATGAACAAGCCGATCACCGTGCCCGCCGCCGCGCCTAGCAAAGCCAGTTTGCTGGCGCCGGCCCTTTTCGCTCCCATCAGTCCGGCCACATAATCCAATCCCCAGGCCAACACGGCCAAGACACTGATCACGACCAGTGTGGTCACGCCGACGCGAGTGAAGTCGTCGATCCAGGCCCCCAGCAGAATGCCGCCCCAAACCAGCACGGTGCCGGGAAGTACGGGCAGTACGGTGCCCGCCAGGCCGAGCAGAATCAGGATTGCGCACAAGATCCACAACAAGGTGATTGCCAAGAAAAGTTCTCCGGTTAAATCAAAAAAGCACCAATCACAGGGTTTTGCCCGTAGTGCATACAGGCATGGTTGACACAGGCAAATACCACTAGTTGCAATTCATCGTTGATTCCGACATTCATGGAAATTCATCGTAGCGGCTAAAGTGCCTGCACTATTGCTCGACGCGCCATTCAAGCACCTGCTCGAAGCTGGAAACCAGCAGGTAGGATTTGATCTTTACCGTTACAACAGCGCATGAAGAAGATGCAGCAAAGGAGCTCAGACCGGGGTGGCGAGTAAGGAAATGTGGGAGCAAGTCTGCAGCCATTGCAAAATCGGCTTCTTCCGCGTCGCCGATCGCAGTAACTGCCACCGCTTCCTGCGTGTCTGAACCCTTGTTCTCCCGGTCGTCAATCAACAGGGCCACCCGACGGTTTGCTTTCAGGTTGTTGAACTTGCGTCTGGTTCGCTCGGTCAAAAGTACGATTTGCCGCAGGTCTTCCGTAGTGGAGAAGGCCATCAGGCTGGTGAATGGCTGCCCATGGTCGTCGGTCGCTAGCACGGCATACCGCTGAGATATAAATAATTGCTGCAGAACCCGTTGAATCTCTTGAACCGTGCTCATCTTATCCTTCCAACAATATCAACCATGCCTTCGAAAAAAGCCTGCCGCATCCATTCTGCTTAGCCAAATTTGGCGAGTGATCCATGAATAGTATGAAATCAAATACTGGGAGCGCAACATGAGTAATCCGAACACGCCAAACGTTCGCACCATTGTCGCCGCAACGGACCTGTCTCCAGCATCAAACATTGCTGTTGAACAAGCTGCTCTGCTGGCAAAACA
>JAABRC010000524.1 GCA_011391115.1 Candidatus Egaibacter danicus
AGTGCTCGCGTCAAGCAGCGCATCAAACGCAATCACTTTCATGCCCAGCCCGTTCGCCATTCGGGCCACAAGCTGGCCAATGGAGCCGAAACCGATGATGCCGAGCGTTTTGCCTGACGTTTCGCGGCCATTGCTGAGAGCCGCTCGCGGCCACTTGCCGGCAATGACGGCTGAAGTAGACGTGTAGGCACCACGCAACAGCATCATCGCGCTGGCAATTACATACTCGGCGACACTCAGGGCGTTGGCGCCTGTGGCAGGAATGACCTTGATGGATTTGGCCTCGCAGCCAGACACGTCGATATTGTCAAGCCCGACTCCCAGTCGCCCGACGACTTTGCAGCGAGCCATTCCGGACAGAAGTTCCCCGCGCACCTGCGTGAGGTTGCGGACAATCAATACATCACACGTCGATGCCTCCTCTAGCAGACGAAATGGCTCCTTCTGCAATTGAGGATCGTAGAGCACGTCATGCCGGGCGCTGAGTTGCGCCACCGCACGCTCGTCCATGAATTCGCAGATGACGATTCGGGCCATGCGCGTGCGCTTTCAGGCTGACTCAAAAAGCCGTGTCAACACGAACTCGCGGTGGCCCAAAGCCTCTGCTGCTGTCAGGCGGCCGTTCGCCGTGCGCAACATGCACGCCAGGAGCTGGTCGCCTGCTTGATCCAGCGTGATCTCGCGTTGCAGCAAGCCTGACGTGTCCACGTCAACGTGCTCGCTCATCAACCTAACCGTGCGGGGATTCGCACATATCTTGATCACCGGCACGATGGGGTTGCCAATCACATTGCCTTGCCCGGTGGGGAAGAAGTGGATGGCGTAGCCGGATGCCGCGCACAAAGTGACCATCTCAGCTGCAGCACTGGAGGAGTCCATGAACCACAAACCGGGGTGCGTAGGCATTTCAGCCTTGTCGATCACGCCGTCAACCGTGCACTTCTTGCCGATTTTCTGGATGTTGCCAAGAGCCTTTTCTTCGATGGTCGTCAAACCTCCTGCGATATTCCCTTTGGTGGGCTGGGAGTCGGACAAATCGCTCGTTTTGTGTCGATTGATCACGTCCTGGTAACGGTTGAACATGAACATGAACTGTTCCCGCACCTTGTCGTTGACGCAGCGATCAGCAACGATGTGTTCACCACCTGTCAATTCAGTGGTTTCGCCGAAGCACAGATAGTTGCCCAGCGGATGCAACTTGTCGAAGGCGTTGCCTACCGTCG
Source organism: Candidatus Egaibacter danicus (assembly GCA_011391115.1). The sequence continues at coordinate 1,224 of JAABRC010000524.1, forward strand.
GGTTGGCCCCACAACCCGATGTGGTGTCAGACTCACCGCATTTCGTGGAAACCCACAGTTCCGAGATACCGCAGACTTCACGCTGCTTCTCACTGGCCCATTGCACATATTCGCGTGCAGCTTTGCTAGCCCGCAAAATGGTGTCATGGTCGCCATGGCCTTCAATGCCAAAGCCGCAAACGGGCTTGCCTGTGCTGGCAATGCCTTCCACAACCTTCTGGGTCCAGCCGTCTTCAATGCCGATCACCACCACTGCTGCCACGTTGGGGTTGCAGCCAGCGCCGATCAGGGTACGGAAGTGGAGTTCAAGGTCAGCACCAAACTGCAGGCGACCGTAGGGGTGCGGTATGGCCATGGCACCCTTGATATTGTGGGCTACAGCTTCAGCTGCCGAGTTGGATAGATCGTCCAGCGGCAGGATGATGACGTGATTGCGAATGCCGACCCGACCGTTTTCACGCCGATAGCCGAGGAAAGTGGTGTTTTTGTCAATGACGGACATGATGGCTCCTTTTCTACCAGCGTTTTGTTTTGATGTTGTGGACGTGAGCATGCTGGCCTGTCTTGATGGGCGCCACGACCTTGCCCATATCGATGCCGTATTTCCAGACGGTATCGCCGACGACCATGTCCTTTAATGCGACTTTGTGCCCGATCGGAATATCCTGTTGCGCCTGAACGTTGATCATGCGATCTTCATCCATGATCCAGCCGGTCATTGCCGTGCCGGACTTCACACCTTCCACAACGACGACTGCCACGGTGTCTTTGGCGTCGTGCAAAACAAAGTGAATCATTGAATCGCCTTTCTCTCTGGTGCCTGTAAAGATTGAAAGTTTAGTGAGCGCGAAAACCCTGTCAATCAAGTCATATAAATGACTCAGATGTATAGTTGACGTTTTGACTCACATTGATTCAGGATGAATTCCAACCCGCTTGAGCTTGAGCCCCTTGCCAATACCGGAACTGGGCCACTGTATCGACAGGTGAAGCGGGAATTGCAGCGCCTGATCGAATCCGGTCGTTGCCGGCCCGGCCAGATGTTGCCCAACGAAACGACCATTGCCGAAGCGTTACAGGTCAGCATTGGTACCCTGCGGCGTGCTGTGGATGAGCTTGTCCACGAGCACGTGTTGGTGCGACGCCAGGGCAAAGGCACTTTTGTTGCACTGCATAACAACGACCGGTTCTTCTTTCATTTCTTTCACATTGAACCGCGTTCGGATCCGCAAGTCACAGACGGCTTGCAGTCACATCAGTACCCAGTGG
>JAABRC010000525.1 GCA_011391115.1 Candidatus Egaibacter danicus
CCCGGAATGGCGCGCTGCTCGATTTCGTGCAGGTCGAAGTCGCTCAGGTTGCCGGCTGCGTTCTGGCCCACGGCTTCGAAGACGCTCACAATGTTGAGGTCTTGCCCCTTGTAGCGCCCCGGCAAAATCGTGCCGCCATAAACATAGATGGCTGGCACGTTGGCGCGCAGCATGCCCATCAGGCCACCGGGCATGTTCTTGTCGCAGCCGCCCACCACCAGGACGCCATCCATCCACTGTCCCTGAACGCAGGTTTCGATGCAGTCCGAAATGACTTCGCGGCTCACCAGTGAATATTTCATGCCTTCGGTGCCCATGGCCATGCCATCAGAAATCGTCGGGGTGCCGAAAACCTGAGCGTTGCCGCCGGCTTCTTCAATGCCGGCAATGGCTGCATCAGCCAGCTTTTGCAGGCCCGAGTTGCAGGGCGTGATGGTGCTGTGGCCATTGGCTACGCCGACCATGGGCTTCTTGAAGTCGCCTTCTTCGTAGCCCATGGCGTAGTACATGGAGCGGTTGGGCGCGCGGGACTTGCCTTCGGTGATGTTCTTGCTGCGCGGGTTCAGGATGACGGGTTTGATGTCCATGGCAAAGATGTCTCTGGAATTGGGTTTTGGGGTGAATTCGGGAATTTTCAGCGCCGAGTATGCGCCGACTGATAAAGCGATTCCAATATATTTTTGGTGGTGTATTAATATGTATGACATATGAGTGAATCGATGCAACAGCCGTTGCCCGCCCACCTGATCGAGTTGCGTCTGTGGCGCCAGTTTGTGGCGGTGGCCGAAGAATTGCATTTTGGCCATGCTGCCTTGCGCCTGCACATGACCCAGCCGCCACTGACTCAGGCCATTGCCCAGCTGGAAAGACTGATGGGTGTGCGGCTGTTTGACCGCACCAAGCGCAGCGTCGCGCTCACCCCAGCGGGCGCTGCACTGCTGCCGGAGGCCCGTGACCTGCTGGCCCGCGCACAGGCCCTGCCTGCGCAGGCCCGCGCTGGTGCAGGTGGAGAAATCGGCAAGTTGAGGCTGGCCTTTGTCTCGACCGTTGGTTATGACTTGTTGCCAAAATGGATACGCGCTTTTCGCGAGCGCTATCCGGCCGTGCAACTGGAGCTGATCGAAGCGACCGGCGACGTACAACTGCAAATGCTGGAGCGCGGCGAGATTGACGCGGGCTTCATGCTGCACTCGCCCGGGTTCGAGCCCCCAGGGCTGACACGCCTGCTGATCGCCAGCGAACCACTGGTGGTGGCGATGCCTGAAGCACATCCGCTGTCGGCAACAGCCATCGTCAGGCTGGACAAGTTGCTGGCCGAGCCCTTGATCATCTTCCCAAGGCGCATCGTGCCGTCGTTGTTTGACGCTATTTTTTCGATGTACCACGCTGTGGAGCGTTCACCCCAAATTGCCCAGGAAGCCATCCAGATGCAAACGATCGTGAATCTGGTTTCTGCCGGTTTGGGCATTGCCTGGGTGCCCGACAGTGTGCGGCAATTTCAGCGCAGCGGTGTGGTGTATCGCACGGTCAAGGCAGACAAGGGCAGAATGATGCCGGAGTGCGAAACCAGTCTGGTGTGGTCGCGTCGGGGTCCGGTACTGGAAAAGTTCTTGACGTTTATGCCAGTCTGATCCAGAAAGCCGGCGCAAGACAGCCGACCGCGCCCATGAGTGGCATGCGTGCAAAATACAGGCATGCTCGTTCATCCCCAAATCGACCCCATTGCCATTCAGCTCGGTCCTCTGGCCGTGCACTGGTACGGCCTGACGTACCTCGCGGCCTTTGGTCTGTTCATGTTTTTAGGCATGCGCCGCCTCAGGCATCCACCGTTTGCTGCCATCACCGGGCCAAGCGCCTGGTCGCGAGGCGACGTGGAGGACATCCTGTTTCTGGGCGTGATGGGCGTTGTCCTTGGTGGGCGTATTGGTTATTGCCTGTTTTACAAGCCCGGCTATTACCTGGCCCATCCGCTGGAGATTTTTGCCGTGTGGCAGGGTGGCATGAGCTTTCATGGCGGCATGCTGGGGGTGATCGGGTCCATGATCTGGTTCGCCGTGTCGCGCAAACGACCCTTCTTGCAGGTGGCCGATTTTGTGGCGCCATGCGTGCCCACGGGGCTGGCGGCCGGGCGCGTGGGTAATTTCATCAATGGCGAGCTGTGGGGACGATTGGCAGACCCCAGCTTGCCTTGGGGCATGGTGTTTCGCGGTGCGGGCGACTTGCCGCGGCACCCGTCTCAGGTTTATCAGTTCTTGATGGAAGGCTTGCTGCTGTTTGTCTTGTTGTGGCTGTATGCCCGTAAGGAGCGAAAGCCGGGACAAGTGGCGGCGGTTTTTTTGCTGGGTTACGGTGTATTCCGCTTCATTGCCGAGTTTTTCCGTGAGCCGGATGCGCACCTGGGCCTGCTGTCGTTGGGCATGAGTATGGGGCAGTGGTTGTGTGTGCCGATGATTCTGGGTGGTACGGGGTTGTGGTGGTGGGCTGGGCAAC
>JAABRC010000526.1 GCA_011391115.1 Candidatus Egaibacter danicus
TTTTGACTTCCGACTTGCCCACCTGGGCAAAATACTTGGGTGCAACGTAGCCTGCCAGCAGACCCAGAATCACCAGTACAACCAGCAGTTCGAGCAGGGTGAAACCGGCATTTCGACTGAACCGGGACAAGCGGTGAGGAAACAACACGATTGATTCTCCGTATAAATGATGGCGCAAGCTCAAGCGGGCGGATGCAATGCCAACGCTAACAGGGCGTGGCGAGTCAATTTAACGCAGATTTGTTGCAATTGTAATATTTCAGATCAAAGACATTTCCATTACAGGGGAGATTAGGTGCAAAACCAGGCATAAACGCCAATCGCAAGTTCCATGAAAACGGGGGGAAGGTGTCAAAAAAACCTTCCCTGCCGGGTGGCGGGGAAGGCGAGTGGAATCCCACAAGGAGGATGGAAACGAATGTGACGTTGGTTGCGGCGGCGTGCGCTGATGCCAACCAGACCCAGATCGGCCAGCAACATCGCCCAGGTATCCGCTTCGGGCTCGGCGGCCAGGGCAGTAAAGCGGAGACCAAAATTACTGGACTGGCTGCCATATTCAATCTCGTAACCGCCGATATGCAGGTTTTGACCCGACTGGATCAGTAGTTTGCTGGGGTCGAAGTTGACGGTATAGGTGTCGGGGTTCAGTTCCCGGGTCAAGTTACAGGAGCCGGCATTGGATACCTGGCCGTTCACCCCGTCACCCAGACAGTAGCTGGTGGCATCCACGCCGTTAGTGCGAAGACTCGCGCGCGCGCATTTTCCGGACTTTTTCAGCGTTGCGGCAAGACCTGCAAAGAACCGCCTGAGTATTGATGTTTCCCTTCACCACTTCGTACCACTATTTTTGCCGTTCCGCAGGCCACACCTCTTCCGCCCCGCACTGGCGACACACCACGACGCGATCAACGTAGAAGCGCGGCAATCGGCCATATGTATTGTTATGGCTCAGGTTTTCTGCAACCGCCATGACCGCGCCAGCAGGTGGCTCAACGTCCGGATCAGTCGCGTCAATAGCAGCAAGCGACTTCGCTCGGACAAGCCGGCTCTGGCGGAGCCGCTGTTGCTTTGAATCGCTACGGGTCATGGTGGCAGTTAAACATAAGGTTTGACATAAGCCGCCGGCGGAGGCCGCAGGCCAGAGGCCCGCTTGATGCAAGGGTCAGGCAGCGCTCTGCTCCGCTGGCAGCAGGTATTGCATTGCAGTAAGCATGGATTTGCCCCAACCCACTTGCTCATACCCGCTGGCTTCAAATGATATTTTCCCCAAAGGTCACAGTATTTACGCTCCTTGCAACCCGACATGTTGTTCCGCTGAAGCGGCTAACGCCAAAGTTCAGCGGACGGGAAAAAGCGCAGCATTTGACCGGTCCGCTGGAACGCCTTGTTGGGCACCTGATTACTTCGCGAGTATCCACGTCGCGGTTTGCGCGACAACTTCACGCTCAAGCCCATTGAACCCGTGATAAGCAAAAGACTCGCAAGGATCACCGCGATTCTGGCCGTCCTTGAATGTCAACAATTGCTTCTTTGGTGCGCTGCCGAGTTTTTCCATCAGGCTGGGAACATCACTGAATGAGCAGTAACCACAGCCGTCCTGTTCGTGGTGAACCACGAGGACAGGGATACGCAGTTTGCCGAGTGGCATGGCGGGGACCGGGCGCCCCTTGTCGTCAGTGAGGATTGTGGAACTCAGCACCAACCCGTCCGGACCTTCCGAGCCATCAAGTTCAGTGGCGACATAGGCAGCCGACTGCGTACCCCGGCTCGTGCCGACCAGCCAGACAGGTACTTTGGCCTGCTCACGTACCCAGGCGATAACTGCCTTGATGTCCGCTACATGCTCGGGCCGTTGGCGAAAGCCAGAAAGGTAGGGTGGACTTTGACGATCCGACGGCGCGTCAACCACAACCACAAATAGACTCTGGTCCGCAAAAAGCTGGCGGGTCCGCACGACAAAGTTGTCCTCTCCCCATTTGAAAGAACCGTTGGGGAAGATTTGTAGCCCACCATGGCCTCCAGCAAACAGGATGACAGCTGCTTTCGGATTCTGCGGGGACAGCACGACCATTCTCTGAGAAACGCCTGGCCGTGTTGGAATGTCTACGACTTTCTGAACGATCTGACCATAGGCATAGGTGGCAAAGGTCAAGAAAAGCAACGAAGCCATAATCTTCACTGTTCTATGCACGGGAATGCTCCTTGTGCCCAACGTTAGAAATCAGCGGACGGCAAAAAGCGCAGCTTTTTGACGGTCTGCTGGAATGGCTTGTTGCGCGGCAATCTTTTACTGCACACCACAGACTAATTGAGCCGGACCTCACGCCCACGATTCCAGGGCATGTGCTTAAGTACAAGTGCGATGCTGCAACGCCCGAAGAAAGTCACCATGACAGTTCCCAGCAGAAGAATTATGTAGATGAAAAACCGCACTTCTGGCCATAAACCAAAGAGCGTAAAGGCAAAATAGACAACCCGAATCTGAGATGG
>JAABRC010000527.1 GCA_011391115.1 Candidatus Egaibacter danicus
CCGTTGAAGTCGGTGACTTGGTAGGACTCGAGGCGGGTCACACCGTCGGCATTGGACAGGTCGATACCGATGTCAACACCGTCCACATTGGGTGCGTTGACCTTGACGGTTTCGATGCTGGTGAGCGTGGGGGCACTGAAGTGAGTGCCACCAAAACCAACAGACACATCAAGGAGATCGGCACCACCTGAGCCGCCGTTGACGCGGTCGCCAGTTTGCAACGAATCTTGAGTTGCCAGGTAGGTGTCGTTACCAGCGGTGCCGAGGAAGTTGTCCTGGCCAGTCGTCAGGATGAAGTCGCCAGAGGATGGAGGCGTCACCGGGCCAGAGATGATGGCCTCAATGGCGGCAGGGCTTGAGACATCGCTGTCGTATTCGACACCGGACAGCACTGCGCGCAGGGTTGCCGTATCGGTAGCGCTGCCCAGCTGGACTTCGGTGTAGTACTCGGCCACCGTCACCATGTTGGCCAGCAATTGGGCTGTATCACCCCAAACCGGGTCGCCGATCAAGCCAGCGAGGTTGGTAAAGACGTTATAGATGACGTCGCCGCGTGTAAAGCCTGCCGAGAGTGCGCCGACGATGTCAGCTTCGGCTTCGAGTTTGGCAGCCGCCGAGGCGGTGGTGCCCACGACATTTTCCACCAATGAGTGGGCAAATTCTTCTTGCGTCAAAAAGGTGGGATAGACCTCAGTAAAGGCCGGCTTGGTTGTAAAAACGTTGACCACTTGCTGGGTAGTCATGCCTCCAGCCAAGGCGGCATCGAGCTGGTCCATATAGACGGTGCCGGGGGCAGCGTCGAATGCGATTGCGAAGAAACGATACATTTCGTTCTGCTGGTTTTGGGTCATAGCCATAAAATTAACTCCTAAGTGATGCCGTTAAAAGTGGGCTGATCCTTTGGGACCAGTTGAGGCGCAGTTTAATCTGATTGAAGTTGCCATTTGGTGATCGGCATCACTTTTTTCATCAAACTCATCTTTCGTTTCAACATTTTTGCCAAAGGCAGGTTCACCACAGGCGTTGAAAGGAGACCTGCAGCGTGGTGTCGTTGTATTCAAATAGCGGCAAATTGCTCCATCTGCGCCCGGTGTTCAAGGCGCTGCTGATGTTCCAGCCGGCATGGCTGCCCCAGTCTTTTTGCAATCCGAGTTCGGCAAACAGCAAGCGTCGGGCGGCACCGTTGCCAAGCAGCGGGCTGTAGCCCGAAAAGTCGCGATGGAGCGAGAGTTGTGCCAGCAGCGAGAAACCGTTTGCGAGTGAAAACGCCTCTGCTGCGCCTATTTTAAAGTAACCAGGAATGCCCCGGCTGGCCTTTTCAGCTTCACCGTAGAGCAGGGTCTGTGCGCCTGCTTTGCTGATGTGCAGATGCTCCAATCTGACGGAAACACCCTGGCGCTCAAGTTGTGACTCGTTGAATACTTGTGTGGTCAGGCGCCAGGATTCATTTACCCAGGAGGCTCCGGCACTGACTCGGTCGATGCCGAAGCGCGCATGTGTGGCTGCGGCAAAGCTTTGAACTTTTTCACCACCCAGCTCGCCGTAGCAAAATAGCAACAATTTATTTTCATAAGATTGCCTGATCGACTCAATTCGCTGGTCTTGCACCTCAAAACCACACCGGTTCGGAGCCAGGTAACTCAGGCTGCCCACGATCAGAGGGGCTGGATGAATGTTTTGGTTGACCAGTAAATCGACATTGCCATCTGGCAGCGTGAGGGTCAGGCTATTGATGTTGGCGCGAACATAGGGGTTGCTCGAGTAACCCAGCGTCATGCGAGCTTGCAGCACCGGCACGGGCTCAATTGGCATGGCTAACGCCGCGTTGCTTGCTGCTGCGGCATCAGCCGTGGTGGTTTTGATTTGCGCCAGCAGGTCACGCAAGCGCTGACGGTGAGCCTGCGGGGTGCGCGGGTCGTCAATCAGGCTTTGGATGAACCCGCTGGCAACCTCTGGCTTGCCGCGCTGCACCAACAGGATGGCCATTTGAATGCGCGCTTCGGCATGATCGGGGTTGAACATCAGGACACGCTCGAAATAGAGCTCGGCCTCAGCCCAGTTCTGGGCGGTCAGGGCATTTTGGGCGCGTAGAAAGGATTCTTCGGCCTCAGCATTGGACTCGGCACTGGCGGCCAGGGCAGCGTTAGCCACCAGCACCATGGATGCCAACGTCAATCCCAACGACCAGGCCGCACCGAACCGCCTCACAGTTCGGTCCGGTACAGGGACTTGGGCAGCTCGCGATCAGGCAGCAGGAAGCGCCCGATCAAAACCAGCTTTTGCGACGGGTTCAGTTGCGCAACCTGGGCGCCGATGAGCAGGGGAGATGCGAGTTCGTCACAGAAGGGCAGCATGGCCAGAACAAGGTCAGCCGCGGGCCCCAACAGCAAGGGTCGGCGGCTGGCTTGGGGTCCGGCCACCCCCAGCAAAAATGCGCCCGACTCAATGGCGGCCTGCACGCTCAACGGGAAACTTCGACTTTCAT
>JAABRC010000528.1 GCA_011391115.1 Candidatus Egaibacter danicus
ATACTCAGATTGAGGTCTTCAAGCGCCATTCGCTCAGAGCCAGGGTAAATGAAGCCCACATGGTCAAAGTCGATATTTCCTCTAACGTGGGTCAACTCGAGTTTTCCGCTGTCGTCTTCAGAGGGGGTGTCGAGCAGTGCAAAGACGCTTTCGCAGGCTGCGAGTCCGCGCTGAAGAATGGAATTGACCGCAGTGAGTTTCTTGATGGGCGCAATCAGCATCAACATGGCCGTGATGAAAGAAACGAAACCGCCAGGGGAAGAGCCGGCCTGCCCCGTCGTCTGGCTCAAGGCCAGGTAGGTAATGATGGCAACGGCTACCGAGGCTGCCATGTGTGTGATGGGGGTGATGGCCGCCGCAGGAATAGCCTCGCGCATCATCGCGCGCCGCAGGCGTTCGGTGTCGAGCCGGAAGCGTTCGCTTTGTTGCGGCTGTCCCCCGAAGATTTTGATGACTTTGTGCGCCAGCACGGATTCCTCGATGGCGTGCGAAACAAGCCGGATTGATTCGAGCGTCAAGCGACTGGCAGCACGAATGCGTTGACTGAAAGCTTTCACGATGAACGCAAAAAGGGGACCAATGGCAAGCGTGATGAGCGTGAGTTTCCAGTCAAGATAAAGCAAATAGGCTATCAGCGCGACAGCGGTGAGCGATTCACGGACGATGGTGACCAGTACGACAGTGGCCGCCTCAGTGATGAGGCCGACGTCGTAGATCAGTCGGGAGATCAGTTTGCCAGCTGATTGCTCGTGGTACACCTGTGGAGGCAAAACCAGGATTTTGGCGAACATCTCACGCCGCAGGTCTGTAATGAGACGGGTCGATATCCACGTCATCAGGTAGCTGGTAGAGAACGTGAAGATGCCCCGGACAAAGAACAGAAGCATGATCCCGGCTGGAATCAGCCAGACCATGCGGGCGTCCTCGGTCTTGAAACCGTGATCCAGCAGGTATTTCATGATGGCAGGAAAGGCTGGTTCTGTTGCGGCAATGGCGACCATGCCAAGTACCGCGAGGGCAAAGGCCTTCCAGTAGGGACGAAGGTAGGTGAGCAGCCGGGCGTAGATGGCAGGGTTGCTAAAAGCAGGGCGGCTAGACATGGTCAGCTGATTGGAGCCGATGATGCTGAATTTGAATCACTTTGGTGCCTGCCATTCTGGCCCCTTTTTCATCTCAATGGCTTTGGCATAACGGTAAAACGTGCCTTCAAAGTTCCCCAGTGCGATGACAAAACCGGCCCACCCGTCAAGAAAACCGAGTTTGAAGAAATAGTGCTTCACGAATGCCCAGGTGCCATGGGACAGGGCGGTGCCCATGGAAATATTCTTGTGTTTGATCTTTTCAGCGCCCAGCGTCGAGTAGCGATTGGCCTTGTGCATGACCTCGCTCATGTTTTTGAACGGAAATTGCCAGATGGCATTTTTCAGCTCCCCAACCGGTTGCTTCGAGTCAAGTACATAGCCCTCATGCACGGGCTTGAGGTCATAGCGCATGCGGTCTTTGCGAAACAATTGGGGCTGCCGATAGTTGGGGTACCAACCGGAGTGCTTGATCCAGCGGCCCATGAAGTAGTTGCGGCGCGGCACCAAGTAGGCATCCAGGGCCGAAGGGGTCTGGGTGATGACTCGGATTTCACTTTCAACTTCGGGTGTGCAACGCTCATCGGCATCCAGGCTGAAAATCCAGTCGTGTGAGCAGGCGGCAAGGGCCTGATTGCGCAGGTCGCCAAAGCCCTTAAAGTCCACTTGAACCACTCTGGCGCCCAGGCGCGCTGCAATCTCGGGTGTGCCGTCGGTGCTCCACGAGTCCACGAGCACGATTTCGTCAGCCCATTTGGCACTTTCAATGGTGGCCGCCACCTTTTCGGCTTCGTTGTAGGCAATGATGTAGACGGAAATTTTGCTCATCGGGGATGGTAGTATTCTGCAGCTCAATTGCTCCGCGAGCAGTTGGCGCTCTTGTAGTCTAGTTCAAAATGAATGTTTCCGACCTCGTTTCCGTGGTGATCACCACCTACAACCGCAGCGAGGCCTTGCTGGCGGTTCTGCACGGTTTGGCGCGCCAGAGCGATCACCATTTCGAAGTGGTTGTCGCCGATGATGGCTCCCTTGAGGCGCACCGTCAGTTTGTTGCTGATTCTGCTGTCGCAAAATCCCTGCGCCTGATTTATGTCTGGCATCCAGACATCGGCTTCACTGCGGCGCGCATCCGTAATCGCGGGGTAGCCGCCGCCAGTGGCGCTTATGTCATCTTTCTGGATGGTGATTGTGTGCCGGAGGTGGACTTTATCGCCCGGCACAAGGCGCTTGCCCAGCCTGGTTTTTTTGTCAACGGCAGCCGGGTGCTGTTGTCGCCCGAACTGACGCAGCGCGTGCTGGAAGACGGCGAGCAGATTTGTGGTCGCTCCAGGCTCTACTGGCTCAAACAGCGCGCGCTCGGGCATGCCAGCAAGCTCACGCACCTTTTGCGCCTGCCCGCT
>JAABRC010000529.1 GCA_011391115.1 Candidatus Egaibacter danicus
TTTTGCACCCGCTGCCCGGTGCTTTCGCACACCCGCGCCACCCGGCGTAAGCGACGCCGACCCGCCTTGGATTCGGTACTCACGTCGTAGCAAACCAGCACCAGCATGATGGACTCCTACTTCGCAACAAATGGCACGTAAGGCGCACCGTCTTCGCGCAGGGCTCGCGCCATCAGGCGGGCTTGCACCAGTGGCACCAGGCCCAACGGCACGGACTGCGCCAGCAACGGGTGGTTGATCTGGTCTTTTTTGCGCTCTTGGTACGCCACCACCACGGCCTTGCGCGCATCGGGCTCCAGCGACACGCCGCCGCCTTCGCGCAGCACAAAGTCATCCGCGCTCAACTGACCCCGGTTGATGAGCGTCAGGGCCAGCCGGTCGGCCCACGGGCGAAACTCTTCCATCAAGTCCAACGCCAAGGCGGCCCGGCCCGGACGCAATGCGTGCAAGAAACCCACCTGCGGGTCCAGCCCTGCGGCTTCCAACGCGCTGCGGCAGTCGTTCATCCACATCGCGTACAAAAACGACAACATGGCGTTGAAGCGGTCACACGGCGGACGGCGCGTGCGGCCATCCATGGCAAAGGCGGCGCGCTGATCAGGGCGCACCAGCAGATTCAGGCCGCTGAAATATTGGCGGGCAGCCTCGCCTTCGACCCCACGCAAGCTGTCCAGGTTGGTGACCTCGGGCAAGGCACGCAGGCTGGCGGTCAGGTCGTCGGCAAGACGAGTCAAGGCCTTTGCTTCATCCTCTGATTTGGCCTCGCGGGCACCACGCTGCAACACCTGTCGAGTGTTTTTGATCTTGCCCGCCACACTGGCGCGAGCCATGTCCAGCGTAAAAACGGGGTCAGTTACGCGCTGAAACTGGGCCTGTCGCAACAGCACATTGCCTGTGACAGCACCTTCCAGCCGCGCCTTGAATCGGCCGTTGTCGTCCAGAAGCACAAGCGCCACGCCGCTCTCGGCCAGCCGGTGCATGAGCGGTGCCGACAAGCCGGTATGACCAAAACACACGACCGCGCTCAAGTGATGCAGCGGCACACGCAACCGAGTTTCGCGGTCAACTTCCACACGCAAGGTGTCGTTGTCCAGCCGCAAGTAGGTGTCAGGCGTGGTGATGTAGAGGGTGTTGAGGAGTTGCATGAAAGTTCGTCATTGCGACTTGACGGATTGGGCTATGCGTCGGGGTCAAACAAGGCGGCGCGGGCGGCATTCAGGCTTGCGTGGGTGGCTTGCGGCTGACAGCGCTCTTGCAGCGAACAGGCTTTGCAGCGCCTGGCTGCTTGCTCGGCGTTCAGGGGCGATGGCAATTTGCCGCTGGCCAACATCTGGCGAATGGCATCCGCGATGCGCACCACATCATCCCGCAGTTGCGCGGTGATGGAGACGACCCTGCGGCGCTTGGAGGTGGCGTAATACAGCGCACCCTCGTTGACGGACTTGCCAGTCATGGACTCCAGGCACATGGCCTGCGCGGCCAACTGAATGTCGTCACACGCGGCAATGTCGGCGGCTTTATTGCGGCTGCCGTGTTTGTATTCCACCGGGTAGGGCACGCCACCGGCCAGGAACTCCACCACGTCTGACTTGCCGATCAGCCCCAGCGCATCATGCCACAGCGGCAAGGCACGCTCCACGCGCAAGCCTTTGGCGGTTTCCACACCGGGTTGATCCGCCTTGGCATGCACCGCCTGCCCGCGCAGGGTGTGCACGTTGTCATCAAACACCTGCTCCAGGTGGATCAGGCCGCACTGGCGCGGGCAGTATTGCCAGTGCTGTAGGGCGGACAGGGGGACTTGTTCGAGTTCAACCACAAACGGCTCGATGTGTGAATGCTCTATGTCTTCTTGGGTGCCTTGATGATCTTCACTGCCTTTACGGCCTTAGGTACAACCGGTGGCAGGTAATTCGCCCCGGTCACCACCGATTTGCCAGTCTTACTTTCGAGCTGGTGTCGGGCTTGGGCGGCGATGCGGCCACCTGTTTTAGCTGCGGACTTGTTTTCTGCCATGCCGGTGGCTTCCACACTCTGCGCAATCTGTCGGGTGGACAACTCGGCCAGGGCGGTAAAAATCAGCTCGGCCTCGCTCATGTGGTCACGCAGGTTGTGGCTGGTTAGGCCCTTCATGTCCTTGTGCTCTGCCACGCTCACGCCAGCCCATTCCTGGTGAATGATGTTGGTGAGAATGGCGAATTCGCTGCCCTTTTTGATGTCGTGCTCGCTCCAGTAGTCGGTGAGCTTGTTGCGGGTTTCCTGCCCGGTCATGCGCTGCTGTATCCACTTGTCACTGCGGCCATGCTGCTGCCAGGTTTGGCGGGCACGGTCGAGCGACAAGGCGGGGTCGGCCATTTCTTGCATACGCTCATAGCCCACCTTGGCCAGCCAGAGTTTGATGGGCTCGGCTTTGGGGCTAGGGATGGATTGGACCAAGCGCAGCAGGGTTTCGGCGGTGGCTACATCGGTGAGGTA
>JAABRC010000530.1 GCA_011391115.1 Candidatus Egaibacter danicus
TCAACGCCTCAGGCACTCCATTTTCAGGCTACAGCGGCTTGGTGGCGGATCTGCTCGGCGTCCCGCGCAGCCAGGCGTATCTGTTCCTGGAAGCGCAGGGTCTGCGCATCGTGCACTGCACGCTGCATGAGAGCGTGCGATCCGCCGTGCAGCGCCTGAGCCCCGACATAGTCCATGCCGCTGCACTGGCTGCGCGCCAGACGCTGCAGCTGTGGGGCATTGCCGAGCCGCGGTTGTGCGTGGTCGGCATCAATCCCCATGCTGGTGAAGACGGCCTGTTCGGCGATGAAGACGAACGCGTAACCAAGCCCGCCGTGCGCGCCATGCGCGCGCTCGGCTGGTCGGTGGATGGCCCTATTGCGGCCGACGTGGCTCTATCCGAGCGCAAGCACGACGCCTATGTCGCCATGCTGCACGACCAGGGCCACATCGCCGTAAAGATGCTTAGCCCCAAGGGAGCGACCGCCTGGGTGGCTGGAGTGCCGCTGATTTTTGCCAGCGTCGGCCACGGCGCGGCTTTTGATATTGCAGGCCAGGGTCGTGCTGACGCGACGGCCCTGTCCGAAACGCTGGTGCTATTGCACCAGGCACTGACCACACCATGAGCACCTGTACCCTGGAACTGCCCGGCAGCGCGCCCATCCAGTTTGATCTGGACCCTTCCCTCACCGTGCTCGATTCGGCCACTAAGGCCGGCTGGGAGCTGCCGCACTCCTGCCGCCGCGGCAACTGCGAAAGCTGCCGCGTGCAGGTTCTTGACGGCGAAATGAATCCGCCGGCACACAACGGCACCGCGCTGCTGTGCGTGAGCCGCGCCTGTGGCGACATCCGCCTGGCCGTGGACCGCGCCGCACCCGTTAGCACCACGAACCGCAAGACGGTGCAAGCCAAGCTGTACCGCCTGCGGATGGCAGCGCCCGATGTGGCTGTGGTGGACCTGCGCTTTCCGGCTGGCGTCAAGGCGCCGTTCAAGGCCGGCCAGTACCTGCAGGTGCAGCTCAAAGGTGCAGAGCCGCGGAGCTTTTCGATGTCCAACGCGCCTAAGTCGGCCGATGGCGTGCAGCTGCAAGTGCGCATCATGCCCGGCAGTCTGTTTGGCGAAAAAGTGCTGCCCATGCTGAAACCTGGCGATCCTGTGACTGTGGAGCTGCCCTTTGGTGACTTCTACCTGCGAGAAGGTCCTGCGCCCGTCATCATGGTAGCGGGCGGCACAGGCTTTGCGCCCATGCAGTCGATTCTGGAAGATGCCTTGGCCAAACAAAAGGACCGATCATTCACACTGTACTGGGGCGTCCGAAAGGCCGATGGCTTGTACGCGTTGGAGCAGGTCAGAAAGTGGCAGCAGAAGTTTAGCCATTTCAAGTTCGTGGGTGTGCTGTCTGATGACGACAGCGACAGCGACATGCGCAGAGGCTTTGTGCACGAAGCCGTGCTGGCCGACCACGCCGATCTGAGCCAGCACCAAGTCTATGTGTGCGGCGCACCCGTGTTGGTCAGCGCGGCGCGCCAGGCCTTTTTGGCGCAGCGTGGGCTGCCGGGTGGTCAGTTCTACGCCGACTCGTTCGCCTCAGTCAGCGGTGCATATTGAAACACGATGCAGGGCGCAATCCCCTGCACCCGGAGCGAGCGTAGAGACCAATGAGCCACCCGGCGCACTGTGCAGCCCCCTTCTTGCGGGTGCAGCAGCGTGTGCCACGTGCGGCTTGGGCCGGGCGGGCACGGTGGCCTGCTTGCTCCTGATGGACCAGGGCATGGGCTGGCGCGAGGCCATGGCGCGGGTGCGGTCCGTGCGGCCCGGGGCCATCGAGACGAAGGATCAGGAGTGCTACATCGCCGAGTACCAAGCGATGGGAAAGGTAGATCTGTGACGCGCCAATCCCCCAGCCGATTGATTGGCTACCCGGAGCTCGAAAAAGTTGATATCAGGAGTTCGCAATCGGGCCTCATCAACTCGCCACTAACTCGCGGCCCTGGTCGAGGAAGAGGTCTTCTGCGTTGCGGGCCCGACGAACGTATGCGCCTAGCTTGCGCGGACCGATGATGCCACTCGTCCAGGGAACCGCCAGCACACTGCTTGGCCGCCAGTAAGCGCCGATCGCCTTCTTCTTGGCGCTGCCGTAGGGATTGCGCACCAGCGCAGAGATCGCAAGAATGCAGCCGCACAACCAAATCCTAGTGCTGGATCGGGACCCCAGGGCTTGCAGGTATCAGGTACGAAACTGTTTGAAGTTCGACAGATACGACCTCGGGGATGCCAGAGGTCGTTTCGCCGTCCAAAGGCCAACTCAATATGCTGAAAACGACTCATACGTTTCAAGCAGCCCAACTCCAGTTTAAAAGTGACCGGATATGGGGTAGACGTCAATTTGCATACTTCTGGATGACGGATTGGTACGGGATTGGGGGCAGGTCAGTAAAGACATCTGAACTACCTTGCCCAAGATATTTACCATGTCCATGTTTGCTACCAT
>JAABRC010000531.1 GCA_011391115.1 Candidatus Egaibacter danicus
TACGACGCATTCGCTACGACTGCAAACCCGACTTTTGCTGCCTTGGTCGCGCTGGATTACGCCACGTATGCCCTCGGTCAGCAGC
The DNA here is from genome assembly GCA_011391115.1 of Candidatus Egaibacter danicus. Next base: position 86 of record JAABRC010000531.1, read on the forward strand.
AAACGCTTTGACACTCGATTCTTTGTGGCTGAAGTCCCGCCTGACCAGATTGCCAAACATGATGATGTGGAAACCACGGCCAGTACGTGGATCGGACCGCGTGCCGCCCTTGAGCAATACTGGGACGGCCAGATCGAAATGGCCCCGCCACAAATCATGACGCTGGCACACCTCTCCCACTTTCCCCACGTCAGTGCCGTCATGGCCCATGCCCGCGGACGGCAACCACCCCTCATATTTCCAGAAACCTTTGATGCCGGGGGCGAACGGGTGATTTGTTATCCGGGTGACCCGCAACACCCAGTGGCTGAACGCGCAATGCCGGGCCCGACACGCGTGGTCTACCGAAACCGCCGCTTCGAACCTGGGGCTGGCTTTGAAGCTCTCTTTAAATGGGACTAACCTAATGCACTACATCATCCTGGGTGCAGGGTCGATCGGCTGCTATGTAGGCGGCCGCTTGGCTGCGAGTGGGCAGTCTGTCACGTTTGTGGGCCGCCCACAAGTCTTGGACGTGCTGCAACAACAAGGCCTGACCATTTCGGACCTTGACGGTTATCACCATCACCTTACTGCTGACACACTCGTCCTCGCACATGAATTGCACGCAGAGCATCTGCGTGCTCCTGCCGTCATTTTGCTGTGCGTCAAAGGCACTGCGACTTCCTTAACTGCGCAAACACTGGCGCGGCTTTGTCCCGCCGGGACACCTCTCATTTCTTTACAGAACGGCGTTGACAATGTCGAGCGTATTCGCGGTGCCGCGCCCCAGCTGAACGTTTTAGCTGGAATGGTCCCGTTCAATGTCACCACTTTGAAGCCCGGGCACTTTCACCGGGGCACCAGTGGCGCCCTCTGCATCGAGGATAAATCGTGCGCCGCCGCCGTCGCGCGCGACCTTGAGCGCGCCGGTGTTCCCACTGTTGGCAGCAGCGCAATCAAAGAAGTGCAGTGGGGCAAGCTCCTCTTGAACTTGAACAATCCGGTGAACGCTGTATCGAATCTGCCCTTGAAGGCACAACTCAGAGACAGGGACTATCGCCGCGTAGTTGCAGCACTGCAGACCGAGGCATTGCAGGCCATGCGGGCTGCCGGCATCCGGCCCGCAAAGGTTGCCAGTGCCCCGCCGTGGCTGATCCCCTTCATTTTGCGGCTACCTGACCGCATGTTCGAACTGGCAGCGCAAAAAATGTTGCAAATGGATGAGAACGCACGCTCATCCATGTGGGACGACCTGCAACGTGGACGTACCACCGAGGTGGATGACCTGTGCGGCGCGGTAGTGCGCCTGGCGCATCAGCATGGTCTGCAAGCGCCTGCCAACGCCGCAATGTGCGCCCTCATGGGCGGGGCAAGGTCCGGTCAAGGTATTTCTGGAGCCGAACTGCGACGCGCCACGGGAACCTGATGAAGCAGAAACCCCTCGCGAACCAGCCACTGGCCCACCAATTCGGGATCATGCAACACGCGCAACTCGGTATAGGCACGCTCCGCTTCCGGGTAGCGGCGGCGCAGAAAATTAAGCCATTGCTTAAGCCGGCCAGCCTGCTGCTTGCGCTCCAATCGGGCGCACACCAGAATCCAGAACCTGGCAATTAAAGGGCGCAAGGCAAGCCAGCTGACTTCGGGCTGTAGCGCGGCATTGGCGTCCTGCGCATGGCGGATAGCCCAGGCCAAACCCGGGTCGACCACCATGCCGCGGCCCAACATCAAACTCTCGCATCCCGACGCCTGTTGGCAACGGCGTGCATCGTCTGCGGTCCAGATCTCGCCATTGGCGATCACCGGGATGGTCACCGCAAGCCGGATGTCGTTGACACGCTCCCAGTAAGCCGGCGGCCGGTAAGCATCTGCACGGGTGCGTGCATGAACGACCAATTCGTCGGCACCACCCTCTTGCAGTGCCAAAGCACACTCCACAGCTCGGGAATCATCATGAAAGCCCAAGCGCATCTTTGCCGACACCGGCATAGTCCGGGGCACCGCATGGCGTACCGCAACCAGAATTCGCGTCAGGAGCTCCGGATCTTCGAGCAAGGCTGCACCGCCGCCATGGCGATTCACGACTTTGGCCGGGCACCCAAAGTTCAGATCAATCCCGTGAGGCCCCATACCCGCCAGCCGTGCAGCGTTCTCTGCCAGACATTGAGGGTCTGATCCCAACAATTGCGCCCGTACAGGGACGCCTGCCGGCGTGAAGCCACCATTCGCCAACTCCGGAATCACCCGCAAGAAGGCACGCTCGGGCAGCAGCGTGTTGGTCACCCGGATGAACTCGGAAACGCAACGGTCAACGCCACCCACCCGGGTCAACATGTCGCGCAGCACGAAGTCAAGCAGGCCCTCCATGGGCGCCAGAATGATCTTCACAGGTTTAACCGACA
>JAABRC010000532.1 GCA_011391115.1 Candidatus Egaibacter danicus
GGGCGATGTAGTCGTGGTCCAGCCAGTCGTGCTGTATCAGCTCGTGCATCAGGGCCAGCGCCAGGGCGGCGTCGGTGCCCGGGCGCAGGGCAATGTGCTCATGGCATTTTTCGGCGGTTTCGCTGCGCCGGGGGTCAATGCACACCAGCCGCGCACCGTCGCGCTTGGCTTGCTGCGCGAGGCGCCAGAAATGCAGGTTGCTCGCAATCGAGTTGCTGCCCCAGATGAGAATCAGCCGGGATTCGGCAAAGTGCTCGACCTTCATGCCGACCTTGCCACCCAGGGTGTTCATCAAGCCCTCGGCGGCGGCCGATGCGCAGATGGTGCGTTCCAGGTGCGCGGCCCCCAGCCGGTTGAAAAAGCGCGCGGCCATGCCTTCGCCCTGCACCAGGCCCATGGTGCCGGCGTAGCTGTAGGGCTGAATGGCCTGCGGGTCGCGCGCTGCAATGGCTTTGAGGCGGGCAGCGATGTCGTCCAGCGCGGTGTCCCAGTCCACCGGTTCAAAGTGCCCGCTGCCTTTCGGCCCCACCCGCTTGAGCGGCTGCAGCAGGCGCTCGGGGTGGTAGCTGCGCTCGGTGTACCTGGATACTTTGGTGCACAGTGCGCCATCGGTGTGGCGGTGTGCCGGGTTGCCCTGCACGCGTATGGCCACGCCGTTTTCAACGGTGGTGATGAGCGCGCAGGTGTCTGGGCAGTCGTGCGGGCAGGCGCCGCGCACGGTGTCGTGTATCGGGCTTGTCGGCTGATGGCTGCCGGAGGTCGGCTCAGACATGGTCAAAACCAGTGTATGTTGTAGGGTACATAAGTATTCATCCCGGGGTCTGCCGCGCAGGAATCGGACAAAGAAAAACAGCATATCAGGAGAACCCGTATGCGACGTCGTGAGGTCATTTCAAACGTGGGGACGCTGCTGGGCGCGGCTACCATGGGGGCTTGGAGCAGCAGCGCGCAGGCGCAAAGTGCCGGTGTGAGCGACACACGGATCTTGCTGGGCCAGTCGGCGCCGTTCAGTGGCGCTGCCGAGCAGCTGGGTTTGCAGTTTCACCTGGGTGCTCAGCTCTACTTTGAAGCGCTGAACGCCAAGGGCGGCGTGAACGGCCGCCGCATCGAGATCAAGCGGCTGGATGACGGCTACGAGCCTGAGCGTTGCGTCGCCAACACCCGCCAACTCATCAGCGACGATGTCTTCGCCCTCTTCGGCTACATCGGCACCCCCACCAGCCTGGCTGCCTTGCCGCTGGCCACCGCGGCCAAAGTTCCCTTTTTTGCACCATTCACGGGTGCTGAGGCGCTGCGCGAGCCGTTCAACCGGTACGCCATTCATGTGCGTGCCTCGTATTTCGACGAAACCGCTGCGATCGTGCGCCAGATCACATCGGTGGGGATCAAGCGGATTTCGGTGTTCTATCAAAACGATGCCTATGGCAAGACCGGTCTGGAGGGTGTGTCCCGTGCGTTGAAGGCTTTGAATATGGAGGCTGCGTCGACCGGAACTGTTGAGCGAAACAGCACAGACGTGACCGCTGCCGTTGAAAGCATCATGGCCCAGCGGCCTGAATCCATCGTTCAAATCAGCGCATACAAGTCGTGCGCGGCGTTCATTCGCGAAGCGCGCAAGCGCGGGTTTGGAGGCAATTTTTACAACGTGTCTTTTGTTGGTACCCAGGCCTTGCTGGATGAGCTCGGCTCCGATGCCCGGGGCGTCGCCATCAGCCAGGTCATGCCGTTTCCCTACACACCCACCACACTCATTTCGGGTGAGTATTTGGCGGCTGTGCGTGCCAAGCAGGGACGTGCAGCCAATTACTCGGGCATTGAGGGGTTCGTTGCGGCCAAGGTATTCACCGAAGCGGTCAAACGTGCTGGGCGCAACCTCTCGCGCGACAATTTCATTGCAGCCATTCAGGGGATGAAGAATGTGGACCTGGGGGGCTTTCCGGTGGACTTTTCCCCCAGCAAACACACAGGCTCCAAGTTCGTTGAGCTGACCCTGCTGACCGAAGACGGGCGCATCCGCCGCTGATTCTCTTGCCACCACCCGGCCGTTGTTGGGGGTGTCGCCCACGGGGCGCAGGTACCGGGCGGGTCTTCGGTACCATGGTCGTTTTTCAACCTGGTGCCGGCCTGCGGCACTGAGAGGCGCCCATGCAACTGATCGACTTCATCCTGACCCAGGCGGCGGGTATTGCCGCTGTGCGGCGTGACATCCACGCCCACCCCGAACTCTGTTTTCAAGAGGTGCGCACGGCCGATGTGGTGGCCCAAAAGCTGACTGAGTGGGGCATTGAGGTGCGCCGCGGTCTGGGCACCACCGGCCTGGTGGGCATCGTGCACGGGCGCGATGGCGGCGCTTGCGGCCGCGCCATTGGCTTGCGTGCCGACATGGACGCTCTGCCCATGCAAGAGCACAACACCTTTGCACACGCCAGCCAGCACGCCGGCAAGATGCACGCTTGCGGCCACGAC
>JAABRC010000053.1 GCA_011391115.1 Candidatus Egaibacter danicus
CGATACCTTCAGGCGAATGGTTGGAATCAACCACCCCAATCAGGGGGATGCCGAGCTTTTTGGCTTCGGCCACGGCAATCTTGTGGAAACCCACATCGATCACAAAAATGGCGTCCGGCAATGCATTCATGTCCTGAATACCACCGATGTCTTTTTCAAGCTTGGCCAGTTCGCGCGCGAACATCAGCTGCTCTTTCTTGCTCATGCTATCCAGACCGGCTTCCTGCTGAATCTTCATTTCTTTCAGGCGCTTGATCGATGTCTTGACCGTCTTGAAGTTGGTCAACATGCCACCCAGCCAGCGCTGGTCAACAAATGGAACACCGGCGCGCTGAGCTTCAGCGGCTACGGTTTCGCGAGCCTGGCGCTTGGTGCCGACCATCAGCACGGTGCCGCGACGGGCGGTCAGCTGCTTCACAAACTTGGCCGCCTCCTGGAACATCGGCAGCGATTTTTCCAGGTTGATGATGTGGATTTTGTTGCGATGGCCGAAAATAAACGGCGCCATCTTGGGATTCCAGAAGCGGGTTTGGTGTCCGAAATGGACGCCCGCTTCCAGCATTTCGCGCATGGTAACTGACATATTTAACTCCAAAGGTTGTGTCTAAAATCCAGTCCGCTATTGACGACACTTCTGGCAACTTTCTGACACAATTTGTCAGCGCTTTCAGAGGCCGCAACACCTTGATGAGACTGGTTTGCGATTTGTCTGCCGATTCAGGGGAAATCCCTTTCAGCGAAACCCAAAGAGTATAACACGGCCCGCCCATGCAAATCCAGCTCCCAGACCTCTCCACCACCCGCCGGGCACTGCGTGCCGGACTGACCAGCGCTGACGCTGAAATGGACCGAGCCATTGCTATATCTGTCAGCAATAGCTGTACAAACGCATTTTTGAAGACATTTGGGCAATCCGCACGAATCCAATCCAGGGATTCAGACCTCGCCGGCCTGCGCCTCGCTGGTTTAGCCGTATCGGTTAAAGACCTGTTCGACGTGCAGGACCAGGTCACGACCGCAGGTTCCATCGTCCTTTCCGACGCTGCGCCAGCCCGGCAAGACTGCCCTGCTGTAGCACGGCTGAAGTCAGCTGGGGGCGTGCTTATCGGCCGCACCAACATGTCCGAATTCGCCTTTTCGGGGGTTGGGACCAACCCGCATTACGGAACACCCGCCAACGCCGCCGCCACTGACGTGCCGCGCATCCCGGGCGGGTCGTCTTCCGGCGCGGCCGTATCGGTCGCCACCGGCGCGGCTTTCATCGGCCTGGGTTCGGACACAGGGGGCTCCATCAGGATTCCTGCCGCGCTGAATGGCATTGTGGGTTTCAAAAACACGGCCAGACTGGTACCGACCGGGGGCGCCGTCCCGCTCTCAACCACGCTGGACACGGTCTGCGCGCTCACGCGGTCAGTTTCAGACGCCATCGTTGCCCATGAAGTTCTGGCTGCGCGAACGGTGACCCGAAGCAATGCTCCGATGTCAACCTACCGATTGGCTGTCGCCAGAAGCCTCATGCAAGACGGGCTGGATTCAACGGTGGCTGCAGCGTTTCAACGCAGTCTGGACCGGCTGCGCGCAGCAGGCGTCGTGGTCGAGGACATCGATCTGCCCGAGCTGAATGAACTGGCCACCCTGCAGGCGACGGGCGGATTCTCCGCTGCTGAAAGCTACGCCTGGCACCGGACGCTGCTCAAGAACCACGCAGACCAATACGATCCCCGCGTTGCGTTGCGCATCCAGCGTGGCGCGTCGATGGCCGCCAGTGATTACATCGACCTGATTCACGCCAGGGCCGACTGGGTTGCCCGCATGAATGCGCAGCTGCAGCGGTTCGATGCCGTGCTGTCGCCAACCGTACCCATCGTCGCCCCCCCCATTGCGCAAGTTGCCCCCGGCGCAGAGCGCGACGAGGCGTTTTTCAAAGTCAACGGGCAGTTGCTTCGCAATACCAACGTGGTGAACATGCTCGACGGGTGCGCCATCTCCATTCCGTGCCACAACCCGGATGAATTGCCCGTGGGGCTGATGATCTGGCACGGAGCACTGCGTGACGATGCGATACTCAACATAGCCTTGCAGACAGAGCATTTGCTACAAAATTAATAGCTACTCACGCATATCCCACGAGGGATAAGGGCTGTTCTGATACCTAAAATACATGAAAATTGCAGTCATTGGCGCCGGCATCATTGGCGTGACCACCGCCTATGAACTGGCTTGTGACGGACACGACGTAACGGTTTTTGAACGCAGGGGCGCAGCTGCCGAAGAAACCAGTTTTGCCAACGCGGGCATTGTCGCCCCCGGCTACGTGACGCCGTGGGCAGCGCCCGGCATGCCCATCAAGGTGCTCTCGCATTTGCTCAGCCGACACGCGCCGGTGAAGATCGGCCTGCCTTTGTCGACCTCCGACCTGGCCTGGATGTGGAAGTGGTATCGGTCCTGCCGCCTGGACACGTATCTCGCCAACCGGGCCCGGATGCAGCGGCTGGCCTTCTACAGCCGTGAACGATTGCACCAGATCACGTCTGATCTGCAACTGGAATATGACCGCAGCGACGGCTACCTGGTGCTGCTGCGGTCGGAGCGGGACAGCCAGATGGTGCAGCCGGGCCTGCAGGTTCTGCGACAGGCGGAGGTGACGTTCCGCGAACTGAACGCTGATGAAACACGCAAGATAGAACCTGCGCTCAACCCGGACACCACGTTCTTTGGCTCCGTGCACCTGCCCCAGGACGAGGTGGGAAATTGCCGCCAATTCGCCCTGATGCTCAAGAACGAAGCACAGCGCCTGGGGGTTACGTTTTTGTTCAACACGACTGTTCAGTCGGTTCAAAGGCAACCGGACATCGCCTTGCAAATTGGTGATGAACCGAATCCACGGCCCTTTGACTCGGTGGTGATGTGCGCGGGCCTGGCTTCGACGCAGCTTTTGCGGCCACTGGGCATGAACATCCCGATGGCGGCTGTGTACGGCTATTCACTCAGCGCTGCCGTGCGCGAGCCCCTCAACGCTCCCCGCAGCGCAGTGATGGATGAACGTTACAAGGTGGCGGTGTCGCGCCTGGGCAACCGCATCCGGGTGGCAGGCAGCGCCGAAATTGGCGGGCACATCGACCGAAAACGCGCCAGTTCGATCCAGACCCTGTACAAAGTGCTACACGACTGGTTTCCAGGCGCGGCGAGCAAAGTCAACGGTGTGCAGGAGTGGAAAGGCGCCCGACCGATGTTGCCCGATGGCCCGCCAGTGATCGGCCCCAGCGGCATACCGGGTTTGTGGTTAAACCTGGGCCACGGCTCCAGCGGCTGGGCGCTGAGCTGCGGATCGGCACGCGCACTGGCTGACTTGGTGCAGGGAAAAGCGCCAGCACTGGAATTCGACGGGTTTGACATTGGCCGCCTTCGCTAAAACTAGCGCTGGAAAAGCATCCAAATCATGCCTTCAGAACGGGCAGGCATTGGGAAAATGGGGCAAGGTCAAAAACCATACCCATGACCCACGCCCATGACACCTGAACTTTCCCAAAAACTCGCCGCTGCGGTTGACAGCATGCCCGCGTTCCCCAAGAGCGTGCAGCGCATTCTGGAGCTGACCCGCGATGTCAATTGCTCGCCCAAAGACCTCGTGCAGGTCATTGACAAGGACCCGGTTGTCACGGTGAAGATTCTCAAGGTCATCAACTCGGCCTATTACAGCCTGCCCAAACAGGTAACGTCCATCAACCATGCCGTGGTTTATCTGGGCTTCAACACCATCAAGAACCTGGCCTTGAGTATTGCCGCCATCGGCATGCTGCCCAAAGACAATGCGGCCGGATTTGATGCGCAACAGTATTTGCTGCATTCGCTGGCAACCGCTGGCATCGCCAAACATCTCGCCAGCCGCGTGGATGACGCCGACCCCATGGACTGTTTTATCGCCGGCTTGCTTCACGACTTTGGAAAAGTGGTGTTTGCCCAGTTCATGGCTGCAGAATTTCGTCAGGCGCTGGAGTTCAGCAAGATCAATGGCACATCGCTGCACCTGGCGCTGCGCGAGGTCATCGGTACGGACCATGCCGTCGTGGGTGCGATGCTGGTGGAAAAATGGCGCTTCGCACAGCCGCTGGTAGAGACCATCCGGCATCAGTACGGCCCCGAGCTGATCGACACCGACATGGTGGCTTGCGTGTTTGGAGCCAATCAGATCAGCAAAAAGCTGAACTTTGGTTTCGGTGGCAATCCCCTGATAGACGAGCTGCCACCTGCCGTTGCTCAACGGCTGGGCGGCTCGCTGGATGAGGTCATTGCATCGGCAGGCGATTTGACGTCCCTGTTCGAAGAAGCCAAAATCTTTGCCAAGTTGTAAGGTCAATGCATGAAAATCAGATTCTGGGGCGTCCGCGGCTCCATCGCGTCGCCGGGGCCAAAGACTGCCCGTTATGGCGGCAACACCACCTGCATCGAGATCCGAACCGACAACAATGAGTTGATCATCATCGATGCCGGCACCGGCATCTTCCCCCTGTCACAGGCGCTACTGGCTGAGTTGCCTGTGACGGCCAATGTGCTGATCACCCATTCGCACTGGGATCACATCCAGGGTCTGCCGTTCTTCATCCCCAACTTCATACCCGGCAACCTCTTGCGCCTGCACGGTGCGTTCGACCCGGTTTCCGGAAAAGGGATTGAGCAGGTTATGGCCGTACAACTGCAATACAGCTACTTTCCAGTCCGTGAAGCGGAAATGAAGGCAAGGATTGAATACGTCACGCTGATGCCCGAGACCCCCATTCAAATCGGATCGGCGACAGTTACACCTTACCTGCTCAACCATCCCGTGATCAACTTTGGGTACCGCATCGAATGCGCAGGCAAGTCGGTTTTCTTCACGGGCGACCACGAACCTCCGTACAACATTTATGAACCCGGCGATGAGGAATTCGCTGAATACCAGCGCTTCGTCGACGATCGCGCCGACGGCATTCTTCGCGGCATGCAGGGCGTTGACGTACTTATTGCCGATTGCTCCTATACCGAACAGGAATACGCCGCCAAGAAAGGCTGGGGGCATGGCACATTCAACTCCAGCATTCAATATGCGCGGGACGCCAAATCCCGCGTGCTGTTTTGCACCCACCACGAACCAACCCGCAGTGACGACGCGCTAGACGAGGCCTTCAGGCAAGCACTGATATCCAATCCACGTCGGCCCGGCGACCCGGACATCCGGCTGGCCTGTGAAGGAGAGACCTTCGAGTTTTAGCCTGAGCCTGGCCTGAAAAGGCCGCTATCCTAGCGGTCTTATGCACAAGATTGATTTCTGCACACGCAGGCCATTGCACTCGATTGAGCTCACCCGCACGATAGAGCACGCAATGCAGGCCAGCCTGCCTCAACACACCCTGATGCAACGGGCCGGACTGGCGGTGGCTCATCTTGCGATGGCGATCGCCCCGCACAGCCGGAGGATCTGGATTGCGTGCGGGCCTGGCAACAACGGTGGCGATGGCCTGGAAGCCGCCGTATACCTCCAGCAATGGGGCAAGTCTCCGATAGTGACCTGGCTAGGCAACCCCGACAAGGCGCCCGCCGACGCGACCGCATCATTTCAGCTTGCGGCCGAAGCCGGGGTCACCTTTGCGGGAGTGCCGCCGCACGATCATGATTTGTGCATTGATTCGCTACTGGGAATCGGTGTTTCAAATCGCACTCCCGAAGGCCAGATGGCCCACTGGATCAACCTGATGAACGCCGGCCAGGCCCCCGTGCTGGCGGTAGATATTCCCACCGGCTTGCATGCTGACACGGGTACCGCTGCGCAAACCACGGTCAGGGCCACACACACGCTGAGTCTGCTCACGCTCAAACCAGGCTTGTTTACCGCACATGGGCGCGATGCGGCCGGAACCGTGTGGCTGGACGATCTCGGCAGCAGCGAGATTCTGTCCGCAGCAACCGGGGAAGCCTTTCTCCCAAGTGCCTGGCTGGCCGGTCAACCCGTTTCGGCCGCGCGCCTTCATGCATCGCACAAAGGCAGCTATGGCGATGTGGCGGTGGTGGGTGGGGCGCCTGGCATGACCGGTGCGGCTTTGCTGGCTGCTTCCGCTGCCCTGCACGCGGGCGCCGGGCGCGTCTTCGTCGGACTGCTGGATGGTGAGACCATGACTGTTGACGCCAGCCAGCCTGAATTGATGTTCCGCGCGGTGGACTCTCTGGATTTCCGTACCATGCCCGTGGTCTGTGGCTGTGGAGGTGGAGACGCCATCCGCAGTCCGCTGGCAAGAATATTGTCAATATCCGCCCTTCTCGTTATTGATGCAGACGCTCTTAATTCAATAGCAAACGATGCGCAGCTTCAGAATTTGCTAACAGCCCGTACTCGACACTTTGCTGGCACTGTGCTAACCCCTCATCCTTTGGAAGCAGCACGCCTGCTAGGTGTCACGACCACCGGGGTACAGCATGACCGCCTGGCCGCTGCCGATCAACTGGCGCAACGCTATGGCTGTACCGTGGTGCTCAAGGGTTCAGGTACGGTCATTGCAGCGCCCGGGCAGACGCCGGTTATCAACCCCACCGGCAATGCGCGGCTGGCCACTGCGGGCACCGGTGATGTGCTGGCCGGGATGATTGGCGCGGGCCTGGCTTCGGGCAAAAACGCCTTTGAAGCAGCCTGCGAAGCTGCCTTCCGGCACGGGCAAGTTGCCGATCAGTGGACCGGAATACGGCCGCTCACGGCAAGCGCCCTTTCACAGTCACTATAAAAAAAATAGCTACTCACGCACTGTTCATGAGGGTCAAGGGCGAATTTGACCTCTGAATTATCAGCCCCGACCGGCAAATGGCATCTTGGTCGCCATCACCGTGTGGAACATCACATTGGCTTCCAGCGGCAAGTTGGCCATATACAGAACCGACTGCCCCACGATGTTCACGTCCATCAACGGCTCAATCGCAATCTCGCCATTCGCCTGAATGACTCCGGTAGCCATGCGCTGGGCCATTTCGGTCGCAGCATTGCCAACGTCGATCTGCCCCACGGCAATGTCGTACTTTCGACCGTCAAGCGATGCCGTCTTGGTCAGACCTTTAACCGCGTGTTTGGTCGCCGTATAGGCAATGGAGTTGGGACGCGGTGTCGTCGCGGAGATGGATCCATTGTTGATGATGCGTCCACCTCGCGGGCTTTGTGCCTTCATGACCCGAAATGCCTGCTGAATGCATAAAAACATGCCCGTCAGATTGATGTCCACCACATTTTTCCATTGCTCGACCGTGAGATCTTCCAGCGGAATTCCCGGTGCGTTGACACCGGCGTTGTTGAACAACAGGTCCACTCGTCCAAATGCGGTGACTGCCGCCTCAAACAAAGCCTTGACTGATGCCGGATCAGACACATCTGCAGACACCGCAAGAGCCCGGTCAGGCGCCCCGCTTTCAGCAATGACCTCCGTCAAGGGGTCCAGGCGACGCCCGGCCAGAACCACACGGTAGCCATCCTTGATCAAAGCCAGCGCAGCAGCCTTGCCAATACCTGAACCAGCGCCGGTAACAATGGCAACTTTAGAATGATTTGACATAACGCGTGCTTCCTCTGGATGGGGTTTACAGGATCCGGGCATCAAGCCTTAGCGGCGGGACTTCCGGCTTTTATTGTTCTTGGCGGCTACAGCCTTCACGCCATGCTTTCGGGCGGCCGGTTTGGGCGCTCGCGCCAGCGGCTCCGAGATTTTCCGATTTGCTCGTTTATCAGCGCCAGAATCAGGCGCATTGTCATCCTTGCGCCGACCATAGTCTTCACGCTGAAACCCCTTGTCTTTCATGGCACGGGGAGCAAGTTCCTCCCCCTCCCGTATCAGGCGAAAGTCGATTTTCCGGCCATCCAGGTCCACACGACTCACCTGCACACGAACCCTCGAGCCAATCGAATACCGGATACCGGTGCGCTCACCGCGCAATTCCTGCCGCATCTCATCAAAGCGGAAGTACTCACCGCCCAATTCAGTGATGTGAACCAGGCCTTCGACATACATCGCATCCAGCGTTACAAAGATACCAAAGCTGGTGGCGGAAGTCACCACACCGCCGTATTCTTCTCCGAGGTGCTCGCGCATGTACTTGCATTTGAGCCAGGCTTCAACATCACGACTGGCTTCGTCTGCACGCCGCTCATTGGCACTGCAATGCAAACCCGCAGCCTGCCAGGCCAGATTGTCCGCGCTGACCTTCTTCGGCTTTTGCCCGGGTTCCGCTACACGCGAGGCAAGCCCTTTTTCAAGACGGCGGGAGAGCTTGGCATGCGCTTCTCCCGGCGTTGGCAACACGGGTAACTGGTACTTCGTTTTCGCCAGAATCGCTTTGATGACACGATGCACCAGCAAGTCCGGGTAACGCCGGATCGGACTGGTGAAGTGGGTATAGGCCTCAAACGCCAGGCCGAAATGGCCGCTGTTGATAGGTGTGTAAATAGCCTGTTGCATCGAACGCAGCAGCATCGAATGGATTTGCTGGGCATCCGGCCGGTCTTTGGTGGCGTTGGCAATGGCCTGAAACTCACCCGGCGAAGGGTCGTCGCTGATGCTCAGGCCCACACCGGTCGCCTTCAGGTAGTTCGACAGAATCTCCCTTTTTTCGGGGGTTGGGCCTTCGTGCACGCGGTACAGACCCGGGTGTTTGCTCTGCAGAATGAAATCTGCACTGCACACATTGGCAGCCAGCATCGCCTCTTCAATCAGTTTGTGGGCATCGTTGCGGGTTCTCGGGATGATTTTCTCGATCCGCCCGCTGTCGTCACAAACAATTTGGGTTTCCGTGGTTTCAAAGTCCACGGCGCCACGGCGGTTGCGTGATGTCAGCAGTGCACGGTAAACGTCGTGCAGGTTGATGAGGTCTGGCACGCGATCCTGTCGTCGCGACGCTTCCGGCCCCTTGGTATTGGCCAGAATGGCTGCCACCTCGGTATAGGTGAATCTGGCGTGGCTCCACATGACAGCAGGATAAAACTGGTAGG
>JAABRC010000533.1 GCA_011391115.1 Candidatus Egaibacter danicus
CGGCAGCGTCAAGGTTGTGTTGGGTCTGGGTTTGGTCGCCCTCGCCGCCTTTCCTCTCATTGGCACCGATTTCTACACCCAGATGGTCACCCGCATGATGATCCTGGCGATCTTTGCGATGAGCCTGGACCTGTTGCAGGGCGTGACCGGGCTGGTCTCCCTTGGCCATGCCGCCTACTTTGGCCTGGCCGGTTATGCGCTGGCGTTTCTGACGCCACAGGGCGAGGCGGTGAGCCTGTGGTGGACTCTGCCTGCTGCGGTGCTGGCATCCGGTCTGGCCGCACTGGTGATCGGATTCTTTGTGGTGCGCACCCACGGCATCTACTTCATCATGGTCACCATGGCGTTTGCGCAGATGGTGTTCTTCCTGTTTTTCGACAACAAGGCATTGGGCGGGTCCGACGGGCTGTACATCAACTTCAAACCGACGGCATCGGTGATGGGTGTCACGCTGTTTGATCTGGACAACAAGGTGACTATGTACTACGCCACGCTGGCGGCGATGCTCACCGTCTATGGGTTTCTGCGCCGCCTGTTGTGGAGCCCGTTTGGCCGGGCGCTGGCGGGCATTCGCGTCAATGAGCACCGCATGCGCGCCATGGGTTTTGGCACCTTTGGCTACAAACTCAGCGCCTTCACGCTGGCTGGAGCACTGGCCGGTCTGGCGGGGTATTTGTGGGGCGTGCAAAGCGGGTACATCAACCCGGAGTTGATGGGTTTTCACATGAGCGCACACGCCATCATGATGGTGATTCTGGGTGGCATGGGCAATTTTGCCGGGGCCATTGTCGGCGCCTTCACGTTTGAATATGTGTTGCATGTGTTCAAGGACCTGCCGCAGGTAGGCAGTGTGAATCTGGGTAAACACTGGCAACTGTGGATGGGCCTCTTCATCGTGCTGGTGGTCGTGTTTGCGTCACGTGGCGTACTGGGGTTGATCGCGCAGGTGAAAGCTGGAGGCAAGGCGCATGACTGATGTGCGCCTGTCCGCCCGCCAGTTGACCAAACGCTTTGGCGGACTGGCAGCTGTGAACGACGTGTCCATCGACCTGTGGCACAACCGCATCCACGCGGTGATTGGCCCCAACGGCGCGGGCAAGTCCACGCTGACCAACCTGCTGTCGGGCGACTTGCAGCCCACTTCGGGCTCGGTCATTTTGGGCGGCCAGGACATTACCGGTTGGGCACCCGAAGCCATTTCGCGCCAGGGCCTGGGGCGCAGCTACCAGAAGACGAACATATTTTTACCTTTCAGCGTGTGGGACAACGTGCGCCTGGCCGCGCAGTCGCGTGACGCCCAGCAGCCGTGGAACCCTTTGCAGTGGCTGCAAAATGCTACAAAATCAGTAGCTGCTCACGCACGTTCCACTAGGGCTATCGCCCTGTCCGGCCTTGAAAATCGGGCCAATGCCATTGCCGGAACCATCAGCCACGGCGAGCAGCGCCAGCTGGAGATTGCCATGACGCTGGCCACCGAGCCGCAGGTGTTGCTGCTGGATGAGCCGCTGGCCGGTATGGGTGTGGCTGAGGCCGAACGCATGGTGACCTTGCTGCTGCAATTAAAAAAAAACCATGCCATGCTGCTGGTGGAGCACGACATGGACGCCGTGTTCACGCTGGCCGATCATTTGACGGTGATGGTGAACGGGCAGGTCATCGCCAGCGGCACACCAGCCGACGTGCGTGCCGACGCGGGTGTGCAGGCGGCTTATCTGGGCGAGGAGCATTAGCCTTGAGCACCACTGGCGAACGCCTTATCCACGCTACAGGCCTGAACACCTATTACGGTGCCAGCCACGTCCTGCGCGGCATCGATTTTTCCGTGGCACGCGGCGAAACCATCGGCCTGATGGGGCGCAACGGCATGGGCAAAAGCACGCTGCTCAAAAGTATCATGGGGCTGGTCAAGCCGCGTTCCGGCACGGTAGACATCATGGGCAAACCCATGACGGGCCGCGCGCCGTTTGAAATTGCGCAGATGGGCATCGCCTATGTGCCCGAAGGCCGCGGCATTTTCGGCAACCTGAGTGTGGTGGAAAACCTCAAGATGGCGGCGCGGCCCGGCACACGCGCGCAACAGGACTGGACTTACGAGCGCGTGCTCGACACCTTCCCCCGCCTGAAGGAGCGCCTGGGCCATGGCGGCCAGCAGCTCAGCGGCGGTGAGCAGCAGATGCTGACCATCGGCCGTGCGCTGATGACCAACCCCGACGTGCTCATTCTGGACGAAGCCACGGAGGGACTGGCGCCGCTGATTGCACGCGAGATCTGGCGGATCTGCCAGATGGTGCGCGAATCGGGTATCAGCAGCGTCATCGTGGACAAAAACTGGAAACACGTCACGCAGATTACCGACCGCAACGTGATTCTGGTCAAGGGCCAGGTTGTCTTCGCGGGGACTTCAGACGAACTGACGGCCCAGCCCGAACTGCTGGAGCAGCACCTGGGCGTGTAGCGTGC
>JAABRC010000534.1 GCA_011391115.1 Candidatus Egaibacter danicus
AACGGAAAAATGCACAAGACATGGTTGACGCTCTGGCGGATTTTCTCTACCCGTTCAGGCCGCCAGGCCCAAATGGACGGACTGACAAAATGCACAGTCTTGATGCCGACAGCTTTCAGGTCGCGCTCCAGATCCAGATTGAAGTCTGGTGCGTCCACCCCGATGAACACATCTGGCGGGTTTTCCAGCAATTGGCCCTTGAGTTGCCTGCGAATGCCCACGATCTCCCGGTAACGCCGCAGCACCTCCAGGCTGTACCCATGCACAGCCAGCTTCTCGCTGGGCCACAAGGCGTGGAATCCGCGTTGTGCCATGTGTGGTCCGCCAATACCCCGGGATTGCATGGCGGGCCAGCGGGTCTTCATGCCATCCAGCAACAAGCCGGCGAGCAGGTCGCCGGAGGTTTCTCCAGCCACCATGGCGACCTGAGGCCACGCTTCAGGAATGGAAGTCAGCAAGGGATTGGGCACTTGGGCCGCAGATGGAAGCGGCACGCCGTCCATGGAACTCTTAACGAACAATACCGCGTTGCGGCGAGACTTGTTTCAGGAACGAGAGCATAAGCTCCACGTCGGCCGTCGCCTCACCATGGCTCAAGGCCAGTTCCGCGATGCGCGCCTGAGACTGCTCCAGCGTCAGGTCGTCACGGTACAAAGCTTTGTGCATGGCTTTTACTGCGGATATGCGATCAGGCGAAAAGCCACGGCGACGCAGACCCTCAAAGTTCATGGACCGCGCGGCTGCCGGTTGCCCCTGACACATGACAAACGGCGGCAGATCGGCAAAAAGCAACGAGCACATCGCCGTCATGCTGTGTGCGCCGAGCCGCACGAACTGATGCACCACGGTAAATCCGCCCAGAATGACCCAATCACCCACGTGCACGTGGCCCGCCAGCTGGGAATTGTTGGCAAATATTGTGTTGTTGCCCACCACGCAATCGTGCGCCAGGTGCACATAGGCCATCAGCCAATTGTCGTTGCCAACACGGGTCACGCCAGTGTCGCCCGGAGATCCAATATTGAACGTGCAAAACTCACGAATTGTGTTTCTGTCGCCAATGATCAGTTCACAGGGTTCGCCAGCATATTTTTTGTCCTGTGGAATCGCCCCCAGGGAACTGAACTGGAAGACCCGGTTGTCACTGCCAATGGTGGTATGACCCTCAATCACGCAGTGCGGCCCGATGGTGGTACCTGCACCCACTTTGACGTGTGGACCAATGACGGTGTAAGGCCCAACGCTCACCGAACTGTCCAGTTCGGCCCCGGGATCAACAATCGCTGTGGTGTGAATCATTGTCACAGTCAGGCTCAGGCAACGGCGCGCATGGCGCAGGTCAATTCGGCCTCCACCGCCAGTTCCTGGTCGACCAAAGCCCGCGCCTTGAATTTGAAAATACCTGCCTTCATGCGAACGAGTTCAACTTCCAGAATCAACTGATCACCCGGCTCGACAGGACGTTTAAAGCGCGCACCGTCGATACCGGCAAAGTAGTAAACCATCTCATCGTTGGGGGCTGTGTCAAGCGCGTCAAAAGCCAGCAGTGCCGCCGCCTGGGCCAGGGCTTCCAGCATCAAGACACCCGGCATCACCGGACGGTGCGGAAAATGGCCTTCGAAAAATGGCTCATTGATCGTGACGTTCTTCAAGGCCTTGATGGTTTTGCCTTTGTCCAGCGCCAGCACCCGATCCACCAGCAGAAACGGATAACGGTGCGGCAATTGCTTGAGGATTCGATGAATGTCCATCATGATGATTTTTTAACCTGTTGTAGTGTGTTTTCCAGCGACCGCACACGGTCACGCAGACCATGTAATTGTTTCAGCGTAGCCGCATTCTTTTCCCATACGGTGTTCTCGTCGATCGGGAAAATACCCGTGTAATTGCCCGCCTTGAGAATGGACCGCGTCACCACCGATGCGGCCGAAATGTGAACGCTGTCAGCCAGTGAAAGATGCCCCAGAATAACAGCTCCACCACCGATGGTGCAATTCGCTCCGATGGTCGCGCTGCCAGCAACCCCAACGCATCCCGCCATGGCCGTGTTGGCACCAATCCGCACGTTATGGCCAATCTGGATCAGGTTGTCCAGTTTCACGCCGTCCTCAATCACCGTGTCCTGGAGGGCGCCACGGTCCAAGCAAGTATTGGCGCCTATCTCCACATCATTGCCAATACGCACAGCACCCAGCTGTTCGATTTTTTCCCACGCATTGCCATTCGGTGCGAAACCAAAACCATCCGCGCCGACGACAACGCCGGAATGCAACAGGCAGCGATCGCCAATGACGCAATCTTCTCCAACGGTTACGCGTGACCGCAAAACGGTCCCCGCGCCAATTCTGGCACCTCTTTCGACCACACAGAGGGGGCCAATTTGCGCTTCTGAATGAACATGAGCATCCGGACTGACCACTGCACTTGCGTGAATAGAAGGCGGGGGTTCAGGCTTT
>JAABRC010000535.1 GCA_011391115.1 Candidatus Egaibacter danicus
ATGTAGCGAACCGGGTCAATGTTTTCCTGCGTGGGTCCGGCGGTGATCAGCACGTGCTTACCGGTCAGCAATTTGCGTTCGAAAGTGCCGGCGGCGCATTGAACCAGCTCTTCAGCTTCCAGCATGCGTCCGGGGCCGACATCGCCGCATGCCTGGGTTCCTGCTGCCGGGCCGAACAGTTGCATGCCACGCGAAGCCAGCAGTTGGCTGTTGTGCTGCGTGGCGGGGTCGCGCCACATGGCCTGATTCATGGCAGGCGCCAATGTGATCGGTGCGTCGGTAGCCAGTACCAGGGTGGTCAGCAAGTCATCGGCAACGCCTTGGGCCAGGCGGGCTATCAAATCGGCAGTCGCTGGTGCGATCAGTACCAGATCCGCCCAGCGCGCCAGTTCGATATGTCCCATGGCCGCTTCGGCCGCGGGGTCCAACAGGTCGAGCATTACTGGATGGCCGGACAGTGCTTGCAGAGTCAGGGGAGTGATGAATTCGCGTCCGCCGCGGGTCATGACCACGCGCACTTCAGCGCCCTGATCGCGCAAGCGACGAACCAGTTCTGCGCTCTTGTAGGCCGCTATGCCGCCGCCTACGCCGAGCACGATGCGTTTTTTGTGAAGCCGTTGCATGGGCTCGCCTTGTTCGAGGTTTGGAATGCGGGCCACCGCACAGGCTGGTTTCAGGCCTGTCGCGGTGGCATAAACGTCGGCTACATTATCACAGCGTTACTGATGGAGCAGTGGCGCGCGCTCGACAAGGAGGAGTGATGAGCATTCGAGATTGGCCGGCGGCTGAACGACCGCGGGAAAAGCTGCTTGAGCAGGGGGCGGCAAGCCTCAGCGATGCAGAATTGCTGGCGATTTTCTTACGCACCGGGGTCGTCGGAATCTCGGCAGTTGATCTGGCGCGGCAGTTGTTGGGCGACTTTGGCAGTCTGCGCGCGTTGCTCGAGGCGACCTTGCCGGAGTTTTCCAGCCGACTGGGACTGGGGCCGGCCAAGTACGCACAATTGCAGGCGGTGCTGGAGATGTCTCGCCGCCATCTTGCCGAGCGCTTGCGCCGCGAGTCTGCACTGGAAAGCCCGCAGGCCGTGCGTGATTACCTCAAGGCGCGGCTGCGCCATGAATTGCACGAGGTCTTTGCCTGCTTGTTTCTGGACAGCAAGCACCGTGTTCTGGCGTTTGAGGTGCTGTTTCATGGCTCTATTGATGGCGCCAGCGTTTATCCTCGCCAAGTGGTCAAGCGCGCGCTGGCGCACAATGCGGCAGCGGTGATACTGACGCACAACCATCCGTCAGGCGTGGCGGAGCCGAGCCAAGCGGATCGGTTGCTTACCAAGCGCCTGCAGGATGCGTTGGCGCTGGTTGATGTGCGTGTGCTGGATCACTTTGTGGTGGGCGATGGCGAGCCGTTGTCGATGGCTGAACGTGGCTGGATGTAACCTTTGCCGAGGAAATATCGGGTTGGCCGAGTGATTTTCTTGCTGTGCAAAGGGCTTTCTGATATAAAGGCGCGCTCTTTTCTAGGGGCCCGGTTCACCGTACTGCGGGTTGACCGGTAAGACCCCAAAGAAACGTGGCGCTGAGCGCCAAATGACTTTGAGTTTAAGCAGCCAACCCATGCCGGGTTGGGCATGTGGTTTTAGAGGGCTGATGGTATGTCGAGAGTCTGTCAAGTAACTGGTAAGGGTCCGGTTACCGGGAACAATGTTTCCCATGCACACAACAAAACCCGTCGTCGCTTCCTGCCGAATTTGCAGCATCACCGTTTCTGGGTCGAGACCGAGAATCGTTTTGTGCGTCTGCGCCTTTCGACCAAGGGTATGCGTATCATTGACAAGCGCGGCATTGATGTCGTTCTCAGCGAGCTTCGTGCTCGCGGTGTGAAGGTTTAAGGAGCTCGTCATGCGTGAACTAATCCGTTTGGTGTCCAGTGCCGGTACCGGCCACTTCTACACCACCGACAAGAACAAGCGCACTACTCCCGACAAGATCGAAATCAAGAAGTTCGATCCTGTTGTGCGTAAGCATGTTCCGTACAAGGAAGCCAAGATCAAGTAATTGATCCGGCTTCAGACAAGAAACCCGCCCCGGCGGGTTTTTTGTTGGCAAAAAAATGCCCGCCAGAAGCGGGCCAAAGGAACACCATGAAACTTCAGCAGGTTCAGGCCTGTTCGAACATCACATAAACCTTGCGGGTCGGTTCGATGACTTCCCAAGTGCCGGAGAAACCGGCCGGAATAACAAAGCGATCGCCGGTGCGATAGGTCACCGAATTGCCGTCCTTGTCGCGCAGGACGGAGACACCCTGCAGAATTTCGCAGTATTCGTGTTCGGTGTAATTGATCGTCCATTGGCCGACAGCGCCTTCCCAGGTGCCTGCGTGGAACTGCTTGCAAGGGCTTGAATAATGGTTGCTAACGCTTTGTGCCGGATCACCCTTGAGG
>JAABRC010000536.1 GCA_011391115.1 Candidatus Egaibacter danicus
GCAGGCGCTGCAGTAGCGGCCGGCTTGGCCATTTCAACTTTGGCGGCTGGAGCGGCAGGAGCACCTTTGTAGCTGGCACCGCCCACGGTCACGCCTTCAGCGGAAAATTTGGCTGCATTGGCTTCACCGATGCCTTTGACGCGCTCGATGAAATCGTTCCAGTCCTTGAAGTTGCCTTTTTTGCGCTCGTCAAGAATTTTGGCGGAAATACCGGGGCCGATGCCCTTGATGCCATCGAGTTCGGCGGCGGTGGCTTTGTTGACGTCCACAGCTGCGAAAGCGGCCGCAGCGTACAACATGGCCACAATGGCCAGAATTTTCTTCAACATGGGGAAACTCCAAAAGGTTAAAAATCGACAGACACCCAAAACCCTCTCCGGTCATAGGTCAGCTTCTCAACGGACGGCTTGGGGCGGCCGTTGACGCGGGATACAAGAATAGCTAAGGGGAAACCCTTGATATGCAGCTTGAGCGCAGGGCTCAGAGCTCTTCCACGCGCCGCGCAGGGTAACTGTCCCATGCCTGACAGCCCGGACATTGCCAGAAATGCTGCTTGGCTTCAAAGCCACAGGCCGCGCAACGGTAACGCGTCAGCGGTTTGACGGCATGATCCAGCGCCCGTTGCACCTGTGGGTGAAACTGCTCGTGCTCGAGCTTTTCGCCTGCAATCCATTTGGCCGCCGCAACCAGCGAAGGCTCACGCTCCAGGTGACGAACGTACCAGTCACGTGCAGTGGCTGAGGGGCCCTGGCTGGCGGCTTCCAGCGTCACAATGCCACCCAGAACATCCATGGATGGCACGTGGGCATAGCTGGTCTTGAGCAAATCCAGAATGCGGTCCGTCTGATGAGTGGCGATGGCAGCGTCTGCCAGCGGGCCTGCGATCAGTGGCAGGGCGGCAGGTGATGCTGCTACGGCCTCTTCCAGTATGGCCAGAGCCTCGTTGGGCTGGCCTGTTGCGTGGAGCAGATGAGCCAGGTCCAGCCGGGGACGTGGGGCGGTAGGGGCAGTCTGCACGGCTTGACGCAGCAGTGCCTGCGCCTTGTCTGGCTGCTGGCTGGCGGCCTGTTCACACAGGTAGTGGGCCAGGCGACCGCTGAAGCTGCCATGATCGGAGTTCTCGAGTTTTTGCGCAACTTCGGCCGCGCGGGTCCAGTCACGCGAGCGCTCGTAGTTGGCCAGCAAGGCAAGGCGCGCCTGCGCCTCAAAACCGGTACCTTCCAGCTTGAGCAGTGCCTCTTCAGCTCGATCCAGCAGACCGGCTTTCAGATAGTCCATTGCCAGCGCATGTTGAGCCCGATGCCGGTCAGCTTTGCTCAGGTCACCCCGGGACAGCAGGTGCTCATGCACGCGCACGGCCCGTTCGTATTCGCCGCGACGCCGGAAAAGGTTACCTAGTGCAAAGTGCAGTTCCGATGTGTCGGGGTCGCTTTGAACGGCCTCTATGAAGGCATCAATCGCCTGGTCTTGCTGCTCATTGAGAAGAAAATTCAGACCTTTGAAATAGGCCTTGGGTGCTTGTCGGTTTTCTATGCGCAGCTGACGCAAATCCAGGCGGGAGGCCAGCCAGCCCAGGATGAAGGCGACGGGCAAACCGAGCAATAGCCAGCTGATGTCAAAGACCATGATGCGGCGGCATGATCAAAGAGGAGTCCTGCATGCTGTCGGGAGGTGCTTCGCGATAAGCCCTGGCTGCCCGACGGTTTTTCCACCACCGGGGCGCCATGCCCAGAATACCCACTGCCAAACCCGCAGCAAAGGCCGTCAGCACGACCAACACCAAAGGTGTGCGCCACTGGGTGCCAAAGAAGAAGTGCACCGTCGCGTCTTGCTGGTTATTCAGTGCAAACGCAAAAAGGGCAAAAAAAATGGCTGCCTTAAGTAACCACTTAAGCAACCATACGAGCTGTTTCATTTTTATCCCTCATGACGAGGCGATTCTAGCGAGTCAAATCAGATCAGCTGCTTTTCTTGCCTTCGATCTCGGCAGTGCGTTCATCCACGGCTTCTCTCAGCGCCTTGCCGGGTTTGAAATGTGGCACCCGCTTTTCAGGGATGGCAACACTTTCACCATTGCGTGGGTTACGGCCCATGCGGGGTGGCCGGCGGTTGACTGAAAAACTCCCGAAGCCGCGAATCTCGATGCGATGACCACGCACCAGTGCATCGTTCATGGCGTCCAGAATCGCCTTGACGGCAAATTCAGCGTCGCGATGGGTGAGTTGACCAAATCGGTTGGCCAGTTCTTCAACAAGGTCTGATCGTGTCATGGCAGATGTGGCAGCTGGAATCAAAAGCGACCGGCGTGCAGGGCACGGTCGGTCGCTTTTTTTTCAACTGGTTAGTCGATCAATCAGTTGTTATCGAGCTTGGCACGCAACAGGGCACCCAGGCTGGTGGTACCAGCGTTTTCACGGGCAGACTGTTGGCTCAGAG
>JAABRC010000537.1 GCA_011391115.1 Candidatus Egaibacter danicus
CAATCGTTTTTATCTGACTTTCCTGATTGACGCTGAGCAACTCCTCATTGGTCGCCTGCATCTCTTCGTTCGAGGCCTCAAGTTCCTCATTGGTGGCTTGCAGTTCTTCATTGCCTGCTTGCAGTTCCTCGCCCAGCGCCTGCATTTCTTCGTTGGATGCAGCCATTTCTTCGATGAGGGTCTGCAAATGCTCGCGGGTGGAGGCCAATTCATCACTCACCCCGATTTCGTTGGCTGAGGTTTCGTGCGTGTCTTCAGTCCGAGAGATGCCTTCAGCCGTAGCGGTGGATTCGAAAACCACCAAAAAAGTATCGGTGGCCCAATGCTCCCCCAGCGGATGGATGGCCAAGCGCCACGGCTTGTTGTCCATATTGGCAATGCGCCGTTTGCGGCTGTAGGCGCTTTTGTGGTCGCGGCGTGCACGGTGCAACGTGGTGAGCACCTCGCTGGAGAACTCGGTGACAATCAATTGCGCCAGGTTCATCTCAAGCGTGCCGGAGGGAAACGTCAAAAAACGGGCTACGGAACTGTGGCTGTGGAGTATTCGGAGGGTCGCGTCCACCAACATTGCCGGCGCAAAGCGGTCGACGACTGATTTCAGAAATAGACGCTCAAAGCCGCGTTCATTGGGGCGTGTCGTTGCGTTTTGCGGGCTCAGCTTGCCGCGCACTGTGGCACGAAGCGCAACGGGCAGGCCTTTGCCTCTGGGCCTGTAGATTCGCGCGCGCCGGTCGGCCGAGGCGAACAGCGACTCCTGTTGCGTGACAGTTTCCGAGCGCCCCAAAAACAGCAGGCCATCGTCACGAAGCGCATAGCGCAAAGACGACAACACCTTGGCCTGTAAGTCGGTATTGAAGTAGATCAAGACGTTGCGGCAAGCAATGAGATCAAGCCGCAGAAAGGGCGGGTCCACAGCCACATCCTGCCGCGCAAAGGTGACGCAATCCCGGAGTTCTTTGGTCGGTTCAAAGCCATTGCCGCTGGGCTGGAAATAGCGGGCAATATATTCCTGCGGTAACTCTGCCATGGCCGTCGCGTTGTAGATGCCACGACGCGCAACTACCAGTGCGTCATTGTCAATGTCGGTGGCAAATATTTGAAGTTTGGGCTTCGCGCCGAGATCGCGGAGTACTTCCATAAAAACCATGGCTAGCGAGTAGGCCTCTTCACCTGTTGCGCAGGCGACCGACCAAACCCGTATTTCATCGTTCGCCTTTTTGCCACTGACTAGCTCTGATACGTATCGCTCCAGGGTTTTGAATGCATCTTTGTCCCTGAAAAACTCAGTGACTGAAATCAGGGTTTCCTTGGCCAGGGCATCCAACTCTTGTGGGTGTTGTTCGGTGAACTCAAGGTAGCTCGCCAAAGTACCTGTCTCGGTGGCAATCATGCGCCGCTGCAAACGGCGTTGCACGGTCGACAGCTTGTAACTGGAAAAATCAATCCGGGTGCGCAGGCGCACACGCTCAAATAAGTCAGCAAGCTCAGCAGGACGCTGTTCCCAGCTGCCAAATTCGGGCAATGCACCGGGCAATTTGATGACACGTTCCAACTCTTGCCCCATTTGATCAGGGGCCAAAATACGATCGGCCACCATGGCATCAATGGCCGATCGCGGCATGCCATCATATTTGGCGGTCTCCGGAATTTGTACAAACGTAACGCCGCCCGCCGATTTGATGTCCCTCAGGCCGCGGGTTCCGTCAGACCCGGTACCTGACAAGACGATGCCGATGGCGCGCTCCCCGTACTCTTCGGCCATCGATTCGAAAAGCATATTGACGGACGGTTTCGGCGAAACCTCCGGCGACGGCGTTGTGAGGTGAAACACGCCCGAGCGAAAAATGGCGTTTTTACCTGGGGGAATGATGTACACGATATCAGGCTCTGCGAGCTCCTTGTCGGCAATTTCTTTGACAAGGAGGCTTGTTTCGCGGCCCAGAATTTCCGCCATCATGCTGCGGTGCTTGGGTGACATATGTTGTGCCACAACATAAATGCAGCCAAGTCCCGGCGTCAAACTGGCGACGTATTCGCTTAGTGCCTCTAGACCGCCAGCCGATGAACCAACCCCAACAACATGGTAGTTTGTTTTTAACATTTCGTTTGACTACACCATCAAAAAGCCAAATAGCTAACGGTGAATGTACTGGGGTTTCGCTTCGTTGTAACTCGGTGGATTCCTTACTTTGTGTCAGGTGATGACCCTAGTGCAAATATGCGGCAAGTGGTTTAGATTGCGGATGTTTGTTGTTCTCTCAGAGGAGTCCGGATGCAAGATCACCACGCCGAGTCGAAGCTGACCAAGATTCTCTACACCGTGTGCGGTGTACTGATTACAAGTATGTTGGCTCTGGCCATCGTCGTGTGGTTGCTCATGGACCAGGTGGTCGTGCACGCGCGGGCGGACAAAGATCGGGTTGCTCCCCAG
>JAABRC010000538.1 GCA_011391115.1 Candidatus Egaibacter danicus
GTTCAGCGGCACGCCCAAGGCATCCCATGCCCCCACGGGCACCCCCGAAATAGCCGCCCCCATTGCCTGACGCATCGAATAAGGCATCCAGGCCAGCCGCCTCCAGATGCGCG
Organism: Candidatus Egaibacter danicus; assembly: GCA_011391115.1. Next base: position 114 of record JAABRC010000538.1, read on the forward strand.
GCCCCCAGAAATAGCGGTTGTAGCCACCAAACAGTTCGTCCCCCGCGTCACCTGACAGCGCCACCGTCACATGCAGGCGCGCCGCCTTGCACACCAAGTGGGTGGGGATCTGCGACGAATCGGCAAACGGCTCGTCGTACATGGCCGGCAGGTGGGGAATCACGGCCTGCGCCTCAGCAGCGGTCACGAACAGCTCGGCATGGTCCGTGCCCAAGTGCTGCGCCACGGCAAGCGCGTGGGGTGATTCGTCAAACCCGGCCTCTTCAAAGCCTACGGTAAAAGTCTTGACCGGACGCGTGGCCTGCTGCTGCATCAGCGCCACGATGGCCGAAGAATCCACCCCGCCGGAGAGAAAAGCCCCCAGCGGCACATCCGCCAGCGACTGCAGCTTGACCGCCTCGGACAGCCGGCTCTCCAGCGCCTGCAGTGCCTCGGCCTCATCGGTGATCTGGCTCTGCGCACCCGCCTTGACCACATCCGCCAGCGACCACCAGCGGCGCATCGACAGCGTTTCGAAATCGGCCCCTGGACGCAAAGGCTTACTGGGTGCAGCGATTGGCGCATTCCCGCGAATCGTCAGCAGACACCCCGGCTCCAGCTTGAAGACCTCCTGGTAAATGCTCCGGGGCGCGGGGACAACCATGAACCGCATGTACTGCGCCAGCGCCTCGCGACACACAGCGTTGTCGAACCCCGGATAAGCACGCAGCGCCTTCAACTCGGAGCCAAACACAAACGCCCGCCCTGCCCCCTGCCCCACCCAGCCGTAATACAGCGGCTTCTCGCCAAAGCGGTCACGCGCAAGGCGCAACGTACAGGTCTGCACATCCCACAAGGCAATGGCAAACATGCCCACCGTCTTCTTGAGCGTCGCCTCCACCCCCCAGGCCTCAAACCCCGCCAGCAAGGTCTCGGTATCCGAATGCCCCAGCCAGGCAATGTCCTTGCCTTCCAGTTCCGTCCGCAGCGCCAAATGGTTGTAAATCTCCCCATTGAACGCCATCACAAAGCGCCCGCTGGCCGAGTGCATCGGCTGGTGCCCCGCAGACGACAAATCCACAATCGAAAGCCGCCGGTGCCCCAGCGCAATGCCAGCCAGCGCATCAGCCCAGGCGCCCGCATCGTCCGGTCCCCGGTGCTTTATCGCCATTGCCATTTGGACGGCAATGACTTCAGGATCGCCAAGCGCCCTGCCATCAATCGTCAGAAAACCAGCAAGTCCACACATCCAGTGATCCTATTTCTTTGCCACGCGGTGAATAACTTGCGCCAGCGTCGGCAACGCCGTGTGCAGTGAATAGTGCTCGACCACCCGCTGCCGCCCTGCCTCGCCCATGCGCGACCGCAAGGCGCGATCATCCCTGAGCGCCCGCAGGGCCTGCACCCACTCCTGCGGCGTGTTCGCCAGCAGGCCACATTCCGCGGTGACCACATCCACATTGGCCCCGACAGGCGAAGCCACCACCGGCACGGCGCACGCCATGTACTGGATGAGCTTGAAGGCGCATTTGCCACGCGCCCAATCATCGTCGGGCAACGGCATGACACCCACGTCGAAGGTGTTGATGAGGTCAACTTCGGTGTGCTCCTGCCACTCCAACTCGATGACGTTCACATTCGGGATGGCACGCGCCTTGCCGCCAATCACCACGAAATTCAGGGGCGCCTCGGCACCCAGTGCCGCCAGGGGCGCCACCACCTCCGGCAGGTAAGAGGCGGTGGATGGCGAGCCGATCCAGCCCACGGTGAAGACGGCGTTCTGCCGGCCCGTCACCGGCACATACCGGCCGGTGTCCACCACTGTTGGCAACTGCGTGACGGCCCGGTTGTGCCTGCGCGCATAGTCGGCGAGGACGCTGTTGCCCGCGGTCACCGCCGCCGCACCTTGCATGACGCCATCGAACTTATCGCCCAGAATGGACCGCGCGATCTTCTTGCGCCCCAGCCGGTACCGGAGATAGAAGGCATCGTCCATGTCGTAGATGTAGGGCTTGCGAATCAGCGCGCGCTCCAGCCAGCCCGGCATGAAGGGAAACAGTTCGCAATACAGGATCGCCAGGTCGTATTCACCCAACTGGTGCAACTGCTTCAGGCGCTCGACACCGTCGTGCACCATCGCGGCCAACGGAAGGCCCCCGCCGTTAAAGCGGCGGCGCAGGTACTCGTCACCCAGCAGGCCGCTTAGCCGGAGGTCAATGCCCAGCTCGGCGAGGCCCGGCACATACTGCCCCAGACGATAACGGGTGCTGGCCGCCAGTGGGCCGTAGAGCGCTAGACCAAGTACCTTGATCATGGCTCGATTCTTTCATCCTTTTGC
>JAABRC010000539.1 GCA_011391115.1 Candidatus Egaibacter danicus
CCCTGTTGACCCAGGTGCTGAACGACGCCCGCTCCCTGCGTGTGATGGGCACCACCTACTCGGCGCACGCCCAGTCCGAGCTGGCCATTTTTGAGGCCGCCAAGGTGATGCGCGAGCGCTTTGGCGCGCAGGCCATTCGTCACTACATCATCAGCCACACCGAAACCGTGAGCGACCTGATGGAAGTGCTGGTGCTGCAAAAAGAAGTGGGCTTGATGCGTGGCACGCTGGACAACAACGAGTCCACCAATGATCTGATCGTCGTGCCCCTGTTCGAGACCATTGAAGACTTGGCGCAGTCCGCGCCCATCATGCGCGATTTTTACGCCGTGCCCGGCGTGGCCCAGCTCATCCGGCGCAGCGGTGCCGAGCAGGACATCATGCTGGGTTATTCCGACAGCAACAAGGACGGCGGCATCTTCACCAGCAACTGGGAGCTGTACCGCGCCGAGATCGCACTGGTGGAGCTGTTTGACAAGCTGGAGCACGAGCACAAAGGCGCCAAACCTATCCAGCTGCGCATGTTCCACGGCCGCGGTGGCACGGTGGGGCGCGGCGGTGGCCCGAGCTACCAGGCTATTCTGGCGCAACCCCCGGGCACCGTGCGCGGGCAAATTCGCCTGACCGAGCAGGGCGAAGTAATCGGCTCCAAATACGCCAATCCCGAAATCGGCCGGCGCAATCTGGAAACACTGGTTGCTGCCACGCTGGAAGCCACGCTGCTGCAACCCACCAAAGCGGCCACCCAGCCGTTTCTGAACGCCGCAGCCGAGCTGTCCCAAAGCAGCATGGCCGCCTATCGGGCGCTGGTGTATGAAACCCCCGGCTTCACCGAATATTTTTTCAGCGCAACGCCCATCCGCGAGATTGCCGAGCTCAACATCGGCTCGCGCCCCGCATCACGTAAGGCCTCGCAAAAAATTGAAGACCTGCGCGCTATCCCCTGGGGCTTCAGCTGGGGCCAGTGCCGCCTGACCTTGCCGGGCTGGTATGGATTTGGCTCGGCCATCCACACGTTCCTGAACCAGGCGGGTACCAAGACACACAAGGAACGGCTGGCGCTGCTGCAAAAGATGTATCGCCAGTGGCCGTTCTTCAACACGCTGCTGTCCAACATGGACATGGTGATGGCCAAGAGCGATCTGGCACTGGCTTCGCGTTATGCCGAGCTGGTGGGTGACGCCCGTCTGCGTAAAAGGGTTTTTACAGCCATCGAGGCCGAATGGCACAGCACCGCCCACGCGCTGGCCCAGATCACCGGCGACAAACACCGCCTGGCCAACAACGCTGCGCTGCAACGCTCCATCCGACATCGCTTTCCGTACATCGACCCGCTGCATCACCTGCAAGTGGAGCTGGTACGACGCTATCGCGCTGGCAGGGCGGATGAACGCGTGCAACGCGGCATTCACATCTCCATCAACGGCATTGCGGCGGGGTTGCGCAATACGGGGTGAACTTTGGCCGTGAATTTAGTCTTCAAAGTCCTGTGCGTTGACCTCGCATGGCTTGCGAAATCTCAAGGAGCGATGGCAGCCAGATGATATAAGAAAACAATTGATTATCTTATGAGGAAGAGCCATGAACCCAATTGCATCATTTAGCCGTACCTTGATCTCTTCTTTTGGCGTTGTTGCAATGCTGATCAGCGGTTGCGCCAACATGACAGATGCGCAACGCAGCGCAGCCATCGGCGCTGGCGTCGGCGGATTGGCGGGCGCGGTCATCGGTGACAGCAAGGGCGCTGCGGTTGTGGGTGCTGGTGTTGGTGCGCTGGGAGGCTACGTCTGGTCCACACAAATGGCCAAGAAAAAGGCCGCAATGGAGCAGGCAACGGCGGGCACGGGCGTGGCGGTGACGCAGACACCTGACAACCAGCTCAAGCTCAATATTCCAAGTGACATTTCTTTCGACACCGGGCAATCGAATATCAGGCCAAACCTGCAGCCGATCCTTGATCAGTTTGCACAAGGATTAAACACCCAGCCCAATACCGATGTTCGCATTGTTGGGCATACCGACAGCACCGGGTCTGACGCCATCAACAATCCGTTGTCTGTCAACCGTGCAGCAAGTGCGCGCGACTATCTGGCTTCGCGCGGCGTGAATGCGCAGCGAATCCAGATCGATGGTCGCGGCTCGCGCGAGCCAATCGGAGACAACAACACGGAAGTCGGCCGTGCAGCGAATCGCCGCATAGAAATCTTCCTGGGTGAGCGGTCAGTCGCTCAAAAGTAGGTTTTACCTTCCCGGCGCGTATTGGTCTCTGATGGAGCCCATAGCGCCGCTCCATTAGCCCGCGACCACTTCCCGCACCGCCGCCAGCTGCCTTCGCGATACGGCCAGTAGTTCGTCAATGCCGTTCAGTCGCACCGCCCAGCCTTCGCCTTCTTCAGGGTCGTAGTTTTTTTCCAGCGCCCGCACAGCG
>JAABRC010000540.1 GCA_011391115.1 Candidatus Egaibacter danicus
ATTGAACTAATGCCAGGCGATACCGTGATCGTGCCCGCCAAGCTGGATCACCAATCCGGTTGGACCAAGTTCGTGATCGGTCTGAAAGACTGGACGCAGATTCTTTATCAGATGGGTCTGGGCGTTGCTGCCTGGGACGTGCTGAAAAATTGAGCCGAGCCATGAACCTGAATGTTTTATCCCCTGCCATGTTTAGTCACGGCGGCTTCCTGTCCCCTCGACCCTTTGTGGTGAGTACCCTGGCATGAACGAACCCCATTTCCCTGAAGACCTGTCCGAAGAAGAAGACGGAATCAAGTTGCTGGACATACTCCAGACACTGGCTGAAAACGCCCGTCTGCTGGTTTTTGGTCCACTTCTCATTGGTTTGCTTGCCTTGGGGGCGAGCTTCTTTTTTGGCCCTAGCTACGTCGCCAAAACCAGCATCATGACGCCGCAACAGCAGCAGGGTGCCGCCGCTGCCGCGCTCGCGCAACTCAGCGCTTTGGCTGGCGCGGCCGGGGCGGGTGGCGCAGGCGCAGGCCCTAAAAGCTCGTCTGAGTTATATATGGGCTTGCTCAAGAGCAGAACGGTTGCCGATAAACTGATAGATCGCTTTGGCATCATGAGAGCCCCCGGAGTGGACACCCGTGAGGACGCCCGGGATATCTTGGTCAAGATAACCGGGATAGCCGCCGGCCGCGATGGTCTGATTACCATTGGTGTTGTGTCACGCATCCCCACCCTGTCGGCTGCGTTGGCCAATGCTTACGTCGAGGAGCTCTCTTTGCTCACCTCTCGCCTGGCCGTGACCGAAGCCCAACAACGTCGACAGTTCCTTGAAAAAGAGGTGGCCAAGGTCAAGGAAAACCTGGCGCGTGCTGAAACCGCCCTGGGTGGCGTCGGGATTGGCGAAGATTTCCTCAAATACAATCCCATGGCGATGGGTGAGGGACTTGCCACGCTCAAGGCACAGATGACGGCCAAGGAAGTGCAACTCGCCAGCATGCGTGGCTATTTCACCGAGAGCAGCCCGAATTTCCGCCAGACCCAGCGAGAATTGGCTGCATTGCGTGCGCAACTGGACAAGTATGAACAGGCCAGCCCCCCCGGCGCGAACGGCGAATACATTACCCGCTACCGGGATTACAAATACAATGAAGTCTTGTTTGAACAGCTTTCCCGACAATATGAGCTGGCCAGAGTCGATGAATCTGGCGATGGCGCAGCGATTCAGGTCGTGGATGTGGCCATTCCGCCAGAGCGCAAATCGAACTTGTCGAAAGCGTTGATCTTCATCCTGTTCACTCTGTTTGGCGGCTTTGTCTTGCTGATATTTGTGTTTATCCGCCGCGCTGTGAGAAACGCACGCCAGGATCCCGAAAGCGCAGCCAAATTGACCGCTATCCGGGCCGGTTTTGGGCGGGTGCTGCGGCCATGGCGTAAACAGGCTGCTGATGCAGGCCTGAGGTCAACGGATTAAACCGGGTTTGAGTCAGTTAATGAATCAGTCGGCGCACCGCCTGTAAACAATCCAGAACGGGCAGAAAAAGTATGCTGTCCCGATGGAAGCAGCCATGAAAACCTCATCTCCCCGCAATCTCCTGATCGGTTTGTGCATGCTGATCGCTGCGGGTTTGGCGCTGGCGCTTACGCCGCGTCACAAAATCGCCGACCAGGTATCGCAAATCCGTCTCGAAGCCATGATCCCCAAGCAGTTCGGGGAATGGAAACTGGACGAAACGGTCGCGCCCGCCATGTTTAGTCCGGACGTTCAAGCCGAAATCGACAAGATTTACAACCAGTTGCTGGATCGAACCTACGTCAATAACAAAGGCGAGCGGGTCATGTTGATGATCGCCTATGGCGGCAATCAGAACTACTCGATGCAGGTTCATCGGCCTGAAGTGTGTTACCCATCACTGGGATTCCAGATTGGTGAGTTGTCCAAGGATGTCATTGATGCAGGCGGAACGCAATTGCCGGTAATGAAACTTGTGGCCAACATGGGCCCGCGAATTGAGCCGATAACCTATTGGGTCATGATCGGAAATTCAGCCGTGCGTGGGAATCTGGAGCAGCATTTAGCGAGAGTGAAATACGGTTTGACTGGCGAAGTTCCCTCCGGGATATTGATCAGGGTTTCGACTATCTCGGCGAACGAATCACAATCCTATCGAACCGAGGAAAACTTTGTGCGAGACATGCTGGGTGCGATGTCTGCGCAGGATCGCAAGGCCCTGACAGGAGGCTGATGGCGTTCCCGCAGAAATCGGATCAGCCCCGGCAGACCTTCAACATGCCAGGATGCACTCATCGAAGTGAAGCCGTTGCTGCGCCTGATGACCAGTCATGAATCTGCTCACCTTGCATACGTATCTCAGGCTCACCCCCTTTGATACCCACATCGAACAAGGCCACAGCGATGAACGCTATCGGCT
>JAABRC010000541.1 GCA_011391115.1 Candidatus Egaibacter danicus
TTGCCCCTCAGGCGTCTCTACCACGCAATGGCGGCCATGCCCCGCAACCACCAGACCGGTTTCCAGCTCGGAAATTGGGGCGCTCAAGCGTGGGCCTTCACGCGTCGCAGGCTGCCAGCAACGCATCGATGCGCGCAGCGCAATCCAGGTCCATGCGGGAGATGCCGCCGGCGTCATGCGTGCGCCAGCGTACCGTGCACTGCCTGGCGCTCACCAACAGGTCGGGGTGATGGTCCTGCGTGTGCGCGATAAATGCCACAGCATTTACAAACGCCATCGTTTCATGGAAATCAGCAAATGGGTACGTCTTTTCGATCGCCACCTCGGCGCCGTCTCCGCTCAGGCTCCAGCGCTCCAGAAGCGCCAGATTAGCTACAATTTCAGTAGCTGACAATGACCTTTTGACGATGGGATGAGGCTCTTTTTGCATAAAATCTGGCGTTGGGTGCCTTCTGTCAGGCGGCCATCCGCGCCAGACGCTCGGAAGCAGGGGGATGGGAGTAATAGAACTTCACGTAAAGCGGGTCCGGGGTGAGCGTGGAGGCATTGTCCTGATAGAGCTTTAGCAGGGCGTGCGCCAGGTTCGGGCCACTGGTGTGTGCGATGGCATAGGCGTCTGCCTCAAATTCGTGCTTGCGCGAGAGTTGCGCGAACAACGGCGCGATGAAGAACGAGAACACCGGCACCGCGAGCAGAAACAACAATATGGCCAGCGCGTCGTTTGGCGCGCTCAGTCCGGCGCCCAGGTTGGGGATGACGCCCAGGCCGGTGTAGAACCAGGTTTGGCCGGAAAGCCAGCCCAGCAGGGCAAAACCAACCAGACTGAGCGCGAACAGGCTGGCGATTCGCTTGAGGACATGCCGGTGCTTGAAGTGCCCGAGTTCATGGGCCAGCACGGCTTCCACCTCGGCGGGCTCCAGCTGCCCCAGCAGGGTGTCATAAAACACCACCCGTTTGGAAGCGCCGAACCCGGTGAAGTAGGCGTTGGCATGTGCGCTGCGCTTGCTGCCATCCATGACAAACAGGCCCTTGGCCGCGAAGCCGCAACGCTGCATCAGGGTAGTGACCCTGCTTTTCAATGATTCGTCTTCCAGCGGCTGGAACTTATTGAACAACGGGGCGATGAAGGTCGGGTAGATCAGCAAGAGCAGAAGGTTGAAGGCCATCCAGACGCCCCAGGCCCAAAGCCACCAGAAAGGTCCTGCGGACCCCATCAACCACAAAATCAGCGCTGCAATTGGCAAGCCGATGACCACGCCCATGAGCGTGGATTTAAGAAGATCGAACCACCAGAGCCGCAGCGTCATCTTGTTGAAGCCGAAGCGTTGCTCGATGACGAAGGTCTGGTATAGCGTCAGCGGCAGATCGATCAGTCCGCTGATCAGCGCAAAGCCACCCAGCAGTGCCAGCTGCTGCGCCATGCCGCCGTCCATCCATGCCATCAGCCACTGGTTCAGCGCATCGAGTCCGCCCAGCAAGGTCCAACCCAGCAGTACGGCGGCACCGAGGGCCAGCTCCAGCAGACCGAAGCGTGCTTTGGTGATGGTGTAAGCGGCGGCCTTCTGATGGGCCGCCAGCGTGATCTTTGCCGCGAAAGCCGCGGGGACCTCATCACGGTGCAGGGCGACGTGGCGAATCTGGCGCGTCGTGAGCCAGAAGCGGACCGCTAGGCTGACCAGCAGGGCGCCGGCAAATGCCAGTGTCAACGCCAGCGAAGGGGAGAGGGAAAAGGGCATAAGCTGGGAGTTTAGGTGCAAACCCAGACGCGCCTCGGGCATGGGCGACAATCCCGCTCATGAATGAAGCTATTGAAACGTCCGTTGAGGCCCTCAAAAAATCAGACCAGAACCTGGTCTGGATCGACTGCGAAATGACCGGTCTTGACCCCGAAGCCGAACGTTTGATCGAGATCGCGGTGATCGTGACAGGCCCTCACCTGACGCCGCGCATCGAAGGCCCGGTGTTGGTGATCCACCAGAGCGACGAGCAGCTGAACAAGATGGATGCCTGGAACAAGGGGACGCATGGCAAGAGCGGGCTGATCGACAAGGTCAAGGCATCCGCGTTGACCGAAACGCAGGCCGAGGCTCAGATCCTGGAGTTCCTGGCTCGCTACGTGCCCAAACGCACCACGCCCATGTGCGGCAACACCATCAGCCAGGACCGCCGGTTTCTGGTGAAGTACATGCCAAAGCTCGAAGCGTTTTTTCACTACCGCAACCTCGACGTCAGCACGCTCAAGGAACTCGCCAAGCGCTGGCGCCCCGAGGTGTACAGCGCTTTCAAGAAGCAGCAGAAACACACGGCGCTGGCGGATGTGCACGAGTCCATCGACGAGCTGGTTCACTACCGCGAGCACTTCCTGAAACTTGTCGCCTAAGGTGAAACCCGCATGGCTTTCACTTCTGTGCGATA
>JAABRC010000542.1 GCA_011391115.1 Candidatus Egaibacter danicus
TTGACGCGGTGGCTCACCGCGCTGGGCGTCACGCAGAGTTCTTCTGCGGTTTGCGTGACGCTGCGCAGACGCGCCAGTGCCTCAAAAGTCAGCAGGCATTGAATGGGGGGAATGCGGGCAATCGACATCGCATGATTGTGGCAGCCGTTGGCCCGAATGCACTGCGTAGAATCCCTGCCTTATGACTGACCGCAGCGCCGTACTCTCGCAATACCTGATTCCCAAGCAGGCCATCACTTTGCTGGCCGGCCGGATCGCGCGTGCGCGGGCTGGCGGGCTCACCACCCGCCTGATCGCCTGGTTTGTGCAGCGCTACCGCGTCAACATGGCCGAGGCGGCCAACCCGGATATTGCCAGCTATGCCAGCTTCAACGACTTCTTCACCCGTGCCCTCAAAAACGGTGCGCGACCGTTGGCGCAGGCGGACCTGATTTGCCCGGTCGATGGCGCCATCAGCCAGTTTGGCCGCATCGACGGCCAGCAGATATTTCAAGCCAAGGGCCACCACTACAGTAGCACCGCACTGGTCGGCGGCGACGCCGCGCTGGCCGCGCAGTTTGACAACGGCCACTTTGCCACGCTGTATTTGAGCCCGCGCGATTACCACCGCATCCACATGCCCTGCGCCGCTCGCCTGACACGCATGATCTACGTGCCGGGCGACTTGTTTTCGGTCAACCCCGCCACCGCGCGCGGCGTACCTGGCTTGTTCGCCCGCAACGAGCGCGTGGTGTGTGTTTTTGACGGCGAGTCCGGGCCATTTGTGCTGATACTGGTGGGTGCCACCATCGTCGGCAGCATGGCGACCACCTGGCATGGTGCGGTGAATGCCCCGCGTCCGGGGCGTGTGACCGAGTGGCGCTATGACAACGAGCGCATTGAATTCAAGCAGGGTGACGAAATGGGCCGCTTCTTGCTCGGCTCCACCGTGGTGATGCTGTTCCCGCAAGGCCCGTTTAAATTCAACCCGGCGTGGCAACCGGGGGGGGCGATCAGGCTGGGCGAGGTGATGGCGCAAGGCGGTTAGCAAGCCCATCAGGCATCAGCAGCCAATTTAGCCCCTGCTGGGTGGTGCGGGTTGGTGTCGAATCACAAGACAAGAATACAAATTGCAGGGGCCGGTTGGGTGGCTCCTTGGCAGCGGGAGGAGTGGCAGCGGGAGGAGTCATTCTGGTGCGCTGCTCGATGGACTATAGTGGACGCATTTGCTCACACAACTCACCCAGCAGCCGAGTTGACGTAAAAGGCTGGTGTGCTGGTATTTCTGGAGCTGTTATTGCCCTTTACGTTGAACGAAAATTGTTTGAAACCCATATTTCGTGCGGGTTTCAGGGGTTTTACTGTTCCGATATTTGTGCGACAAGCGCCATGTTTGGGAGACAGGTTACTGTCTCCCTATATTGACTAGGCTTCATCAGGAGGCACCCATGCCACTTCCCCGTACGCCTGCCAAGCACCAGCTCAGCACTGCGGTCACATGTGCGGCCATGCTCATCGGATTGGCAGTGCCGATCTGTGGTGCCCAGACCGCGGAGTCCGCTGCACTGCCAATTCAACTCGTGAACGTGCCAATGAAAGGAGCCGGCGTATTTGGTTCAACGCTCGATCTGTCCACAGAGTTGTTCAAGCCGGCAGGTCCGGGGCCATTTCCAGTCTTGGTGTATGCCCACGGCAGGTCGGGCTCACAGCAGGAGCGAAGTGCCCTTGCCGAAGTGATACCACGCCAGTTCTTGAACTTCTGGCTCGCGCGAGGCTTTGCTGTGATCGCTCCCGCACGGCCCGGGTACGGGCAGACAGGCGGCAGTGATCGCGAAGTGCCAGGGCATAGCTGGGATGGCAGGGGAAACTGTTCTGGTGTCCCAAGCCCTGAGCGAGTTGCAGCGACTGCTTCCGCTGCGATCTTGGCGGCAGTCGATTGGGCGCGGGAGCAGCCGTGGGCAATCAATTCAAAGATCCTCGTCGCTGGCAACTCTGTCGGAGGATTGACGAGCGCCGCCTTGGCTGCAGCGAATCCGCCTGGTGTGGTGGCCTACATCAACTTCGCGGGAGGTATCGCAGGCAACCCGGATCAGGCGCCGGGAAGGAGCTGCGCTCCTGAGAAAGTGCGTGAGGCATTTGCCCTGTACGGTAAGACCGCGCGCATCCCGAGCTTGTGGCTATACGCCCAAAACGACAAATTTTGGGGCGCCGACGCACCAAGACAGTGGCACGCTGCTTATGTTGCTAGCGGAGGTGCTGCAGAGTTCGTCGCTACGCCACCTGTTCCGAACACGGATGGTCATGAGCTCATCTTTGTTGGTCGAGACTTGTGGGCTCCGGTTGTGGAACCGTTCTTGAAGCGTGTAGGGCTTGAATATCCGAACTGACCTCAATGAAGCCAACCCTACGCTCAAGCGGAACTG
>JAABRC010000054.1 GCA_011391115.1 Candidatus Egaibacter danicus
TGAGTATGCCGAAAGAAACCAGAGTGCTTTCGTTAATCGCTATGAAAATTTGACACGGGCCTGGACAGCGTGTCTGCCCCTGTTTGATTTCCTTGGCGCGCGCCCGGACGAGCTCAACTTCGAAACCGCGCTGAGTCAACCACACAGTCTTATACCCACGAACGCTACGCTTGCAGCTGCGTCCGGTATCAAGCAAATGCCCTCGACCATGGTGCCAACGCACCCTGGCGCTGATCTGGTAAGAACAGGCGATGCACACACCGGCGAGCAAGATGCCAAAGCCGAAGGCGTGACCGTTTTTGCCATTGTGCGCGACGAGTTGACGAGACTTCCGTGGTTCCTCAGTCATTACCGATCTCTTGGATGTCGGCGGTTCATTTTTGTCGACAATGAATCCGCTGATGGAACGGCTGATTATTTGCGTTCGCAAAGTGATGTGACGGTCTTCCACGCGCCGGTGGCACGATTCGCAGCAAGTTCCTCCGGACGAAATTGGTTTAACTGGCTCGTTGTGGAGCATGCTGGAGCGGGATGGGCGCTTTGCGCCGATGCCGACGAGTTGCTAACCTGGCCTGGATTTGAGAGGGAAGGTTTGCGGGGGCTTGTGAATCGGGCGGAGCGACTTGGCCTGAACCGGGTGTTCACCCCGATGATCGACGCCTATGCTGACCGCGCTGCCAATGAACTAACCGCATATCACCCTGGTTTGCCCTTCGGCGTGGTTTGCCCATGGGTAGATCCCATCGCCTCTTACCGGGCTAGCTGGGACAAGGGCCGGCTGGTGCTTTACGGTGGTCCCAGAGCTCGCCATGCGCCAAATAGGACAAGAGGACCGATTATGTCGAAGCAGAGTTTGTACAAGGTACAGGCGAACGGCTATCAGCATCTTGGCCCCCATTTCGACACCTACGGCCATCCCTCGCCCTTGGTGGCACCGTTTCTGCATTACAAGTTTCTCCCGGACTTCGTGCAGCGGGTAGAGCAAGCCATTGCCGAGGGTCAGCACTGGAACAATGCAGCGGAATACCGCGACTACAAAGCGCAAGGGCTGTCGCAGGTCTGCTTCATGCAGCCGGATTCGGTCCGGATTTGCAGTGGCGACGACTTGCGTCCACACATCGCGGCGATCAGCCGCGTGATCCGCGATGCGGACCTTTGTGGCAGCGCGCATTGGAAGCAACTCTTCAAGCCGTTGGCTCCAGCACACGAAGGCAAAGTTGTTTTTGAACCCGCGTGAACCCCAGACAGCGCGGTGTCAGACATTTGGCAGCACCTTTGCGGCACACATAGAGGAAAATCGGTTGTCTGCGCATTAAACTGATATGCATGAAAATTCTTTGGGCTAGTCCGAACACCTTGCTTGACACCACCAGTGGCGCAGCTTTGGCCGTGCGGGAGATTCTCAAGCAACTGCGAACTCGCGGCTGTGAAGTTCGCATCCTGGGCGGTACGATTGTTGTCAATCCCAATGGCGCCGCGCCATTTGTCGGCTTGCAGCCAAAGCTAAAGGACCATTTGGGAAAATTTGTAGTGCTCCAGGACGGCTCGCTGGCTCACCGCCTGCTGGTCACGCAACGGATGCAGCGTCGTCTGATGCTCTCTTATGAAGAAAAAATATGGTTTGACGAGTATTGCCGGATGCTCGACGAGTTCAAGCCCGACATGGTCTGGTTCTTTGACAATTCGCTCATGACCCTGCTCACGGCCGACGAGGCCCGGCGCCGCGGTGTGCCCGCTGTGGTGTACCTGGCCCACGCGAACAACCGGGGCACGCGGTGGTGCCGGGACGTGAGTCTGATGTTGACGGACTCGCAGGCTACCGCCAAGCTTTACCAAGAGCGGGAAGGTTATGACTTGGTGGTCATCGGTACATTTATCCAGCCAGTGGCCTATAAGGCGACAAACCAGTCCAGAGCCCATGTTTTGTTTATCAATCCGACGCCAGAAAAAGGGGTTGTTTTTGTCATCCAGCTGGCGCTGCTGTTGGAACGGCAGCGCCCGGACATCAGGCTCGAAGTGGTGGAGTCACGCAGCAAGTGGGTTGAGGCACTGCGCAGTGTCACGCGCGGTCTGGGGTGCGAGCGCGACGCGCTTGCCAACGTGATGTTGACCCCCAACACGCAGGACATGCGACCCGTGTATGGACGCGCCCGGGCATTGCTGGTGCCAAGTGTGTGGTGGGAAAGTGGCGCCCGGGTCATCGTCGAGGCCATGCTGAATGGCATACCAGTCATTGGCAGCAACTCCGGTGGTATCCCCGAAATCATGGGGCAAGGCGGGCATGTGCTGCACTTTCCGCCCGGGCACCTGTTACCGCCCTACGACAAACTGTTTGATGCCGCCCTGCTGAACAGCGCGGCTGCTTTGATCGTGCTCATGTACGATGACCAGGGCTTCTACGACACCTGTGTGCAAAGCGCCTACAAGGCGCATGCCGAACGTCACGACATCGAAAAGAACACGGATCTGCTCATGCAGGTTTTGAACGACACGCTCACTCAGACCAGTTTGCCTGAGCCTTACCGTGAACATCGCTGATATCCTGGAGCAGCAGGCCCAGCGCCTCAGCAGCGCACCCAGCATTTATGTGGAAGAGGCGTGTTGGTCTTATCAGACCCTGAACCAGTCGGTATGGCAGGTGGCGATGGCGTTGCATCGCCGCGGGGTGCGGCCCGGGGAGGTGATTGCACACACGTTTGCCAGCGAGTTGGCCTTGCTGGTCGCCGCGCTGGCGTGCGCCCGCATCGGGGCCACGGTGTTAAGCGTTCCCGGCAACATGCCGGCGCGCCAGCGCGATCAACTGTTGAACGCGGTGAGCGCCACCTGGCTGGCAACCGATTTGCCCGATCTGCAATTCGGCGCATTGAAGTCAATTCACGTTGGCGTGAATACCAGTTCAGGCTCAAGCGATGAACAAGTTGTTTCGCCGGCAATCCGGGACAGCGATCCTGCAGCCCCATGGATCATTGTGTCGGGCTCAGGGACAACGGGCAAACCCAAATTGATGGCGGTCACGCATCGTCAGCAATGGGCCCGAATGGAAGTGGGTTTGCAGTGGCTGCCTTACGCCAGGCAGGACGTGTTGCACTCCCTGGTGCGCCTGGACTTTTATGGCGCCAAACAGAGGTATCTGGAAGCTTTTATGAAGGGGGCCAGCATCAGCCTTGGCGCCGGCGGACAGGTGACTTGCCAGAATGGCCGTTTAAAGAGCAAGGCAACCGTGATCTACGCCACTGTTTTTCATGTTGAGCAGTTACTGACATCCATGCCGAGCAATTGCAAGGGGTTTGACGACAGTTTCAGTGCCTTGATGATCGGGGGCTCGACGGTCTCCGTTGGCCTGCGCCAAAGAATCCGTGATCGAATCAGCGCCAAGTTCTATGTTTTGTACGGCGCCAACGAATGCCACACCACTTGCAGAACCGATTTGCAAGATGTATTTGACACACAGGGGAACGTGGGCCGACCGCACCCGGGTTTCACGCTGCAAATTGTGGATGCCAACCATGTGCCGCTGCCGCCTCAGCAAATTGGTCAGGTGCGGATCAGGAGTCAGGCAACGATCGATGGCTATTTGGACGACGCCCCGGCAACCCTAAGAGCTTTCCGGCAAGGTTGGTTTTACCCCGGTGACCTGGGCAGGCTCACTGCGGACGGACGATTGATTCACCTGGGGCGAGCCGACGACATGATGATCATGAACGGCATCAATATGTATCCGGCCGAGATTGAACAGGTGATGACCTCGCATCCCGCTGTGCTGGATGCAGCGGTGATGCCCTTGCGGCATGCTGTTCATCAAGATATTCCGGTTTGCGCAGTGACGCTATTGGCGCATGGGCAGGCGACCGAGCAGACTCTAATGATGCACGCGCGCCAACACCTGGGCGCGCATTCACCGCATCGGGTTGTCATTGTGGGTGAAATCCCGCGTAACGAGCAAGGCAAATTGATTCGGGCTGAACTCGCGGCATTGATCATGGACCGGCTGCGTCGGTCGCCCAAGCCAGCGCAGGCAATCGGTACCAGTCGACAGTTGACCAAGAAAATTCTTATATCCTTTCAGCTGCCACCAAAACCTGACCTGGCGTTGCTTGATGCATGGCTGACACAGATATTGACCGACGATCTGGCGAGCTGGCCTGAGCCTGTCTTTACCGGGAGCGAACTGGTGCCCGAACTGACTCGGCAGTGGCTTTGGCGTTGCTTGCGGATTGCCCGGTTGCTGCTGCAGGCAGCGCGCGTACCAATTTTTGATGCGCCCCACGTGTTTTCTTGCGCAGCGGATGTGCAAGGGAGCCCACTCTGGCAAGCCGACGTTGCTCTGGCATTGGTCGATGATCAATTCAACGATCTGTACCGGGAGGCGCTCAACACAGCGTTTGAGCTGGCGGCATGGGCTGCGTTGCGGCCCTTGTCACAAGACAATCTGAACTTGTTTTTCGAGACAATTTCGCAGCGCATCCTGGTACGGGCAAAACAGTTGCTGCCATTCGGAAAATCAACTTTTCCGATTCTGCAAGTGGCTCATGCCAAGGCGATACCATTCAGGCACTTGGGCGGCGGCGTGTTTCAGTTGGGATGGGGTGCAAATGCCAGGCGCCTGGACCGAAGTGCCACCGAGCTTGATTCAACCATAGGCGCCAAACTTTCAAATAGCAAGGCGCTGACGGCCCGCTTGTTACGTGCCGCTGGCTTGCCCGGCGCAGTGCATGTGGCGGTGAGAACCCCAGGGCTCGCTGTCACGGCGGCACAACGCTTGGGTTGGCCGCTGGTGGTCAAGCCAGTGGATGGAGAACGTGGCGAGGGGGTGACAGTCGATGTGGCCGATGAGGAAACTCTGAAATCGGCGTGCGACCTGGCAATGGGCCGCTCGCGCAGCAAAGTTGCGATCGTTGAACGACAGGTGGCCGGGGTTTGCCACCGCCTCTTCATGGTGAATGGCAAGGTGCTGTACGCGGTCAAGCGTTGGCCCATGTTGGTCATCGGCGATGGGCAACATACCGTGGCAGAGTTGGTGGCGCTCGAAGTGGCGTTGCAGCAGCAAAAACCACCCTGGAAGCGCTCCGAGATCAAACCTTTGGATGAGTTGGCTAGAGCGGCCATAGCCGCCGCCGGCTTTTCAGAGACAGATGTGGCACCAACGGGTGTCCGGGTGCCACTGAGGCGTATTGAGTCCACCGAATGGGGGGGCGTGGACGAGGAAGTTACCCAACGCATTCACCCAGAAAACCTCAGGATCTCTCAGGCTGCGGCGGCCCTGATGGGGCTGCATGTGGCTGGCGTTGACATCATCACAAATGATATTGGTCAACCGTGGCATGAAAACGGCGCCATCATCAACGAAGTCAATTTCGCGCCCCTTTTGGGCGGTGCCGATATCTCGCGTCGACATATTCCGATGTTCCTGGACGATCTCCTCAAGGGACGGGGGCTTATTCCGGTGGATGTGTTTGTGGGCGGAGCGGGGGCCTGGCAAGCGGCATTACAGAGACAGCAGTCGCTGGTGAGTCAGGGCTTGGCTGCTTATGTGACTCATGAGTTCCAAACTTTGGCACCGACGGGTGAGCCAATTCCCATGTCTTTGACGGGTGGTTATCCCCGGGCGCAGGCGCTGTTGCTGTCATCGCGCGTCGGCGCGATGGTATTGTGTGTGCAGACTGATGAGTTTCTGAACACCGGCCTGCCACTGGAATGGGTGAATACGCTTGTATTTGTGGATCGAGTCGTGATGACTTTTAGTCAGCCCGAGCAATCCCTGCTGCCGCAGCGGTTTGCAGCGCTAGCGCAACTGCTGGAAAAATGGAAGCCAACCCTTTGAGGCGATATGAAACATGTAATGGTGACTGGAGCGAATGGTTATTTGGGCGCCGTACTGGTACCGGCATTACTGGCTTCGAAGCGCGTGGGCAGGGTCACCGCGCGGGTCAGGCGTGCGCATCGCTCTGACGCGGGCGGTCGAGATGTCTTTCCATCGGGAATTTCGGTGGTTGATCTTCGGCATGTGTTGGCACGTTGCGCCTTGGCTGACAAAGAATTGGCATTGCCGGCACACGGGCAACAGAAACTGGATTTGATGGATGTGCGCGATGCCACTGCGGTTGTCGTCAAGTTGATCGAATCCGGCTACGACAGATGGCCTGAAGTGATGAATGTCGGGTCGGGAGCGCAGGTGACGTTGCTGGCGTTGGCAAAGATGGTCTCCAAGTTGACGTTGGCCAGCCACACAAGGCCGCTGTTATTTCGCTTGGATGAAAACAACCTGCGCAAACAACGAAATTTTGGGATGGCCATTGCACGATTGGAGAGCACGCTGGATTGGCGGGCGGGTTACACGCCGGAGAAAACTCTGGTCGATATCATCAGTCTGTTGGCAAGGTTTCAAAGCGATGTCAATCGAATTTGATGGAGCTGGTATCCCTAAGTGCCCGGTTCGCAGCAGTATTTCTGCCGTGGTGGTGCCTGCTAAAGTACTGACTTTTGAAAAGCTTGCAAGGCGTCATCATGAATAAACAAGTTCTGCACCGTCTCGTCGCGGTCGCCTGCGTCGTGGCTTCATCGCTGACACACGTTCGGGCACAAGGTGTGTCCGAGATTGATCACAGCCGGAGGGTCTCACAGGCGAAGTCGGCTTGTGCGCCTTATCAGGGGCGCAAGCTGTCATTGGTGATCCAGCATAAACCTGGTGGGGGCTTTGATTTGATGGCCAGGGCACTGGAGCCGCTGCTGTCGAGCCATAGCGGAATGTCTGTGGCTGTCTCCAGCATCACCGGAGGGCATGGCATTCTGGCGATACGAACTGTGGTCAACGCAAAATCTGACAGGCCCGTTGTCGGTCTGATCGACCTGGGTTCTTTTGCCACGCAATTGGTAAGTGACCAGGCAGGCTTGTCTTTATCCAGTCTTGCAGGGCTGGGCGTGATGGCAACAGACCACACGGTGTGGATCACTCGGCAGCCGTTGGTTTGGTCGCCACCCGACACGGGTGTTTATACAAGTACCTCGACGACATCGCCTTACGTGCGATTGGGTATTCCTGGACAGTTGTTGGGATTGAAGCTGAAGCCAATTTTTGGGTTTGAGGGCACGAATCAGGCCTGGCTTGCATTGTTGCGTGGTGATGTTGACATCGTCACCATGTCCGACCAGTCTGCGAGTAGAAATTTGGCAGCGGGAGCGACCGCAACGGTGGGTTTGATTCTCAGTGATCGGCCTCATCCCGAATTTCCGGGGGTTCCTTATCTTGCAGGTGTCGGTGGTCTGGTAGATGCCAGGACAAAAGCTTTGGCGCCAAATGAAAGAAAGCGCCTGATGGACCTGGGCGCGTTGTCCGTGATGCTGTCCGAGCAGGCGCGAACTTTGGTGGCATCGGCCAAGCTTGAGCCGGCGGTGTTGAAGTGCCTGCGCCACGCGACACAAGCCGCGTTGTTCGATCCCGCCCTTGCAGAAGTTGCAGAACGACAGAAGTTTGGCCTAAGCCCAGAGAAGCCCGAAGCTGCGCAAGAAAAAATGCAGAAGGTAGCCCGCGCGCTCAGCGACAACCGCGACTACCTGCGTTCCATTGCAGCGGCGTGGAAAGAAGGCAACTGACCCCATGAGTAGCCCGAGCGTCGTGGCATTGTCTGCACGTTTTTTGCGCGGCGCTGTCATGGGCAGTCCGCAAGCCACGACCGTGTTGAAACTGAGGCTTCAAGAGTTCGACCTTGAAGCCGTTCACCGAGTGAGAGGCCTATTGGCATCGCATTTGCCGCGCTGGCTAACTGAGGCCGACGCGCCACCCAGCAATGGCCAGGCCCCATCAGATAGCGCCACCCTGGCTTTGCTGTCGGAATTGATTCTTGCCATACAGCTGGAAGCTGGCATTGCAGTGGCAAAGCTGCCGGATGGCCGCCAGATGGCACTGAACGAGGGTGAGGCGACGCTGCACCTGCCCAGCCAAAGCCTCAAGGCCTCGGAAATTGCGATCAACTGGGCTGGCGAGCTACTCAATGCGCTGCTCGCGCGTGCAGCTGAATGTGATGTGGCAGCCGCCGTGGACCAAGCGCGCCAGCGGCTCAAGCCCTTTGCCGAATCAGGGGTCAACAATTTCTTTATTCTCCAGGCGGCCTACGCCTTGGGCATTGCCGTGTTCCGGCCTGTGCAGGGTCTGTTGGTGCTGGGTACAGGGTGCCGATCCAGGTGGTTGCGGAGTTTGATCTCTGACGAGACCACGATGCTGGGGGCGCAGTTTGCCCAGGCCAAGAACGTGACGGCCAGTTTGTTGCGCACGGCGGGTCTTCCCGGTGGCGTCCACAGCCTGGTGAAGACCAGGGAACAGGCCATGGAGGCGGCCGAAGTTTTGGGCTATCCGGTGGTTGTGAAACCCGCAGACGCCGACCGAGGCGCCGGGGTGGCGGCCGGGTTGACCGATGCGCCGTTGGTTGCATTGGCTTATGACGCTGCGGTCAAGGTTTCGCACAACGTGTTGGTGGAGCGCTGGGCGCCAGGGCAGACCCACCGATTGACTGTTCAGGATGAAAAGGTGATACGCGTGGTGCGGCGTATTGCCGGCGGCGTTGTGGGCGACGGGCTGCACACGGTGACGGAATTGGTGGCGATATTTCAGCAAACGCCGCTGCAGCAGCGTTTTGCGCGTCGGCTGGGGCATCAGCCCCTGACCCTGGACGAAGAGGCTCTGGGGCTGCTGAGCCAGCACGGACTCAGCGCGCAAAGCCGACCCGCAGCGGGTGATTACGTGCGGTTACGACGCCGTGACAATGTGAACGCGGGCGGGATCAACGAGGAGCTGGTGCCGGACGACGCTGCCATGGTCCACCCCGACAACGTGCGGCTGGCGATTGAAGCCACTCGGGTGCTGCGCCTGGATTTTGCAGGCATTGATCTGATCACCACCGACATCAGCCGGTCGTGGCTGGAGGTGGGGGCATTG
>JAABRC010000543.1 GCA_011391115.1 Candidatus Egaibacter danicus
GAAATAATGGACATAAAAAAACCGCGCATTGCTGCGCGGTTTTTCGTTCAGGCTGCGTTCAGATTCAGGCAGCTTTTTTGGTGCGACGGGCCATGCCCAAGCCGACCAGACCCAGGCCGAGCAGGGCGAGCGTAGCCGGTTCCGGAACCGTAACCGATTCGCCGTACACTTCGTTGGTACCGAAGTGCGTTGCGACTACCACGTCGTCGTTGATGATCGGGCCGTTCAGCGGCTGGAACGAGGAGGTGTAGGTCAGGTCGGTGCCAGCTGCCTGGCTGTTGGTGTCGAGATTGGCCGCAGCCAGGCCGCCCACCACATCGAAGTAGCCCGTGCCTTCGCCGCTGGCACCATTGCTGTTGGGAATGGTGACGTTGCCGATCAAGGTGACGGGAGCGCCGAAGACAGCGCTGCTGGCCAGCAGGTCAAGCCACAGGGTGCCATCAGTGGCGCTCGATTTGTTGCTGGCGTTGAACGCGGTGAAGGGGCCATCGATGATGCCGCCGGTGTCCTGAACATACACTTTCAGCCAGCCGCCCGAAGCAGCGAAGTCCAAATCGGCCGGCCCAGTCGCTGCGTCGACGAGCGTGAAACCGCCGAACTCATAGGTCAGCTGGCAGGTCGGGCAAAACGTGCCGGATGCGTTAACGGACGTAATCTGGCCGTAACCGGAAAAGCTGTCACCGACATTGACGCCGATGGTTTCGAACAGGTTGGATGTCGCGCTGAAGTCGAAAATAGGATCTTCGGGATCCCACACCACGCCGCCAACGTTGATGGCTTGGGCGGACGAACCGAAGGCCAGGGCGGACACGGCGATCAGGCTTGCTGCGAGTTTGTTCAGTTTCATTTTTGGCTCCTTGAGATTAGACGGGTTCGTCATTCAGTATTGCTTGGGCGTCTTGCCGTGCCAATAACTAAGCATGGGCCATGCCAGAAAATGAAATCTTATATAAAACAATCGGTTGGATGACTCCTGAAAATTTTCCAGGCGACATTTGTAAAATTTTCCGACACCTGGCGCGGGTTGCGGATTGAGCATGCGGTCCTTCCAGGGCGCAAATGCCAAGGCTTTCCGGCGTTCCGAAGTGTGCGTATGCCGAGGTAAAGGTTTCCCCGGCATGTTTTAAAGATTCTGAAGCTGCGTTCGGGCGGCCGCCGCCTCCGGGAAGCTGGGCGCGTCCCTGAGCAGTTTTTCCAGTGCCTTGCGAGCGCCGGCCTTGTCGCCCGTCCGGGCGAGCGCAATGGCGTGATGGTAGCGAATGCCGTCGCTGCCGGGCGCCTTGGCCAGGGCCTTGTTCAGGAGTTCCAGACCGCGTTTCGCCTGTCCCTGTTCGACCAGAATCCAGCCCAGGGTGTCCTGAACGGCGGGGCTGTCCGGGGCGAACTTGAATGCCTGTTCCGCTGTCTGGAGCGCCCGGCTGTCGGCCTCGCGCTGATACAGGCCTGCCAGGTTGTTGAGGGCAATGGCATTTTGCGGGGCCTGTTGCAGGATGATCTGGTACTGGGCGATGGCTTCCTTGTTCCTGCCGCTGGCCGCCAGGGTGTCGGCGGCATAGGCGCGCACGGCGAGGTCTTTGGGGTGCTGTTTGAGCCAGTTTTCCAGAAGCTGGCCGGCAGCCTGAGGATTGCCCGCCAGCGTATGGGCGCGATGCAGCTTGATGGGTCCGGACGCCCCCGCGTCGAGGGCGAGTGCCTTTTCGTAGGCCTTGACCGCCAGGGCCGGCTGCTTCTGATACAGGTGGATATCGCCTTCGCGTTCGAAACCGAGCGGATTCTTGGGAAACCGGGTTTGTGCCTGACGCGCCCATTGCAGCGCCTTCTCGGGCTGCTTGTCCTTCATTTCGAGCTGGATCAGGGCGTCCAGGCTCGGCTGGTGATCGGGATCGCGTTTCAGGGCCTGCTGCAGGGTGGTTCGGGCGCCCGCCAGCTGGTTGGCTGAAATCTGGACCCGGGCCAGACGCAGCAGGGCGTCGGGAGACTGGTCGGTTTTCTGCACGCGCTTGCTGAAGGTGCTGGTGGCGCTGGTCTTGTCGTTCATGGCGAGCTGGACCGAGCCCAGCAGATCGAGCGCGACAGGGCTGTCCGGATTGGCGCTGACGGCTTCATTGGCGATGGCCAGCGCTTTCTGCCCCTCTTTTTGCGCCAGATAATGACGGGCGAGGGCAGCGCGCGGCTGAATCGCATTCGGATGCGTCCTGGCCGCTTTTTCCAGCCAGCCGACGTATTCCTTTTCCTGCTTGTTGATGGCGGCCAGGTTGGCGAGCGCCACCATGGCCGTGAGATTGTTCTTGTCCTTGTCCAGCACGCGCTCGAAGCGCTTGCGGGCGGCATCGGGCTGTTTGTCGAGCAGGTCGAGTTCAGCGAGGCTGGCCGCCGCCGGGATGAAGGCCGGATCA
>JAABRC010000544.1 GCA_011391115.1 Candidatus Egaibacter danicus
CTGAAGCGGACAAGGACGCCCGCCACGTGATGCTGGCCGACGAGGCTGTCAACATTGGCCCGGCACCCAGCCGCGAGAGTTATCTGCTGGCTGACAAGATCATTGCCGCCTGCAAGCAGACCGGCGCACAGGCCGTGCACCCGGGTTATGGCTTTTTGAGCGAGAACGCCGAGTTTTCCAAACGCGTGGAAGACGAGGGCATTGTCTTCATCGGCCCCAAGCATTATTCGATTGGCGCCATGGGCGACAAGATCGAGTCCAAAAAACTGGCGGGCGCTGCAGGTGTGAACTGCATTCCCGGTGTGAACGATGCCATCGAAACTGCCGAGCGCGCGGTCGAAATTGCCAAGGGCATTGGTTATCCGGTGATGATCAAGGCCAGTGCCGGCGGCGGTGGCAAGGGTCTGCGCGTGGCTTTCAACGACAAGGAAGCCTTTGAAGGCTTTACCAGTTGCAAGAACGAGGCCCGCAACAGCTTTGGCGATGACCGCGTGTTCATCGAAAAGTTTGTCGAGGAACCCCGCCACATCGAAATCCAGCTGATTGGTGACAGCCATGGCAATGTGCTGTACCTGAACGAGCGCGAATGCTCCATCCAGCGTCGCCACCAGAAGGTGATTGAAGAGGCGCCCAGCCCCTTCATCAGCGACGCCACCCGCAAGGCCATGGGTGAACAGGCCGTGGCCCTGGCCAAGGCGGTGAAATACCAGTCGGCCGGCACGGTAGAGTTCGTCGTTGGCAAAGATCAGAGCTTCTACTTTCTGGAGATGAACACGCGCCTGCAGGTGGAGCATCCGGTAACCGAGTGCATCACCGGGCTGGACCTGGTAGAGCTGATGATCCGCGTGGCTGCTGGCGAAAAACTGCCGATCACGCAGGCGGAAGTCAAACGCAACGGATGGGCCATGGAGTGCCGCATCAACGCTGAGGATCCGTTTCGCAACTTCCTGCCTTCGACAGGGCGGCTGGTGCGTTTTGCACCGCCCGAGCAGACCATGTTCCAGGCCAATACCCAGGACTGGTTTGGCGTGCGGGTGGACACGGGTGTACAGGACGGCGGTGAGATTCCGATGTACTACGACTCGATGATCGCCAAGCTCATTGTGCATGGCACCGACCGGAATGACGCCATTGCCAGGATGCGCGAGGCCCTCAACGGCTTTGTGATTCGCGGTATCAGCAGCAACATTCCGTTCCAGGCCGCACTTTTGGCACATCCCAGGTTTGTGGCCGGGGACTTCAATACGGGCTTCATTGCAGAGAACTATTCGCAGGGCTTCAAGGCAGAGGACGTGCCTCACGAAGATCCCTCATTCCTGCTGGCGCTGGCCGCTTTTGTGCGCCGCAAGTCGCGCGAACGTGCCACCAGCCTGAGCGGTCAGTTGCCGGGCTATGCGGTAAACGCTGGCAAAGACTATGTAGTGGTGTCGCTGGGTGCAGATGGCAACAATGCCTACGCTGCAGTGCATGTGGATGAGTTTGTAGGGGAAACCGGCTCTGCGCGTGTCAGGATGGGCGCAAGTAGCTATGAAATACGTAGCAATTCGCGTCTCAATGACATCTGCATTCGCGGCACCGTGAATGGCCAGCCGTTTACTGCCCAGGTAGAGCGAGGCACGCCCAGGAACCCGCTGGCCTTGCGCCTGCAACACAACGGTACCCGAATTGATGCGCTGGTGGTATCGCCCCGCATGGCCGAATTGCATGCGCTGATGCCGCACAAGGCGCCTCCCGACATGAGCCGCTACGTCCTCTCGCCCATGCCCGGTTTATTGGTGGATGTGGCCGTGGTGCCTGGCCAGAAGGTGCTGGCGGGTGAGCGCGTGGCTGTTATTGAGGCCATGAAGATGGAGAACGTACTGTTTGCAGCAGCCGATGGTGTGGTGGGCAAAGTGCTGGCAGGCAAGGGCGAAAGCCTGATGGTGGATCAGCCGATTGTGGAGTTTGTCTGATCATGAGCCGACCGTTCAAAGTGTTGGGGATTCAGCAAATCGCCATCGGTGGCCCAGACAAAACCCGGCTGCAAAAGCTCTGGGTGGAGATGCTGGGTCTGGAAGTCACGGGTACCTTTCGCAGCGAACGCGAGAACGTGGATGAGGATATCTGCGCCATCGGTAGCGGCCCGTTCAAGGTCGAGGTGGATCTGATGCAGCCGCTGGACCCCGAGAAAAAGCCCGCTGTGCACACCACGCCGCTGAATCACGTGGGCCTGTGGATCGATGATTTGCCTAAGGCCGTTGAATGGCTCACGGTGCAAGGTGTTCGCTTTGCGCCTGGTGGCATTCGCAAGGGAGCGGCCGGTTTTGACATCTGCTTTTTGCACCCCAGGGCCAGCGATGAATTTCCGATCGCAGGCGAGGGTGTGTTGATCGAACT
>JAABRC010000545.1 GCA_011391115.1 Candidatus Egaibacter danicus
GGCGGTGGTTTCAGTGACCGCGTTGCGTGACCCGGAAGACGGCATCATCGGTTACCTGCTGATCGGCACCGACAACAGTGCACGCAAACTGGCTGAAGAAGCCTTGCTTAAAGCTGGCGCGCTGCAAAGTGCCATTTTCAACAGCGCCAACTTCTCCAGCATCGCTACTGATGCGAAAGGGGTAATCCAGATTTTCAATGTCGGCGCTGAACGTATGCTGGGCTACACCGCCTCGGAGGTCATGAACAAGGTGACACCGGCTGACATCTCCGACCCGCAGGAGCTGATCTCCCGCGCAAAAAGCCTAAGTGTCGAGTTGGCCACGCCGATTGCACCCGGCTTTGAGGCGCTCGTCTTCAAGGCCTCGCGCGGCATTGAAGACATTTATGAGTTGACCTACATCCGCAAGGATGGCAGCCGTTTTCCGGCGGTGGTTTCAGTGACCGCGTTGCGTGACCCGGAAGACGGCATCATCGGTTACCTGCTGATCGGCACCGACAACACGGCGCGCAAGGAGATTGAGGCCGACCAGAGGCAACTGGCTCAGACGCTGCGCGACCACCAGTTTTACACCCGTTCGCTGTTTGAGTCGAACGTTGACGCATTGATGACAACCGACCCGTCCGGCATCATCACCGATGTCAACAAACAAATGGAGGCGCTTACCGATTGCACGCGCGACGAACTGATCGGTGCGCCGTTCAAAAGCTATTTCACCGACCCGGACCAGGCCGAGCGCAGCATCAAACAGGTGCTAAGTGAGAAAAAAGTCAATGACTACGAGCTGACCGTGCGCTCCAGGGACGGTGTCGAAACCGTGGTGTCGTTCAACGCCACCACTTTTTACGATCGCAACCGCAAACTCCAGGGCGTGTTTGCAGCGGCTCGCGACATCACCGAGCGCAAGCGGCTTGACCAGGTGCTGCAAGAAAATAACGTGGAACTAGAAAGCGCCAAATCGCTTGCCGAACGTGCCAATCGGGCGAAAAGCGTCTTTCTGGCCAATATGAGCCATGAAATTCGTACACCGATGAACGCGGTGTTGGGACTTGCGCAAATTGGGATGCGTGATGCAATTGGCAGCCCGGCGGGCGGCACCTTTGGTCGCATCGCCGAAGCTGGTGAACATTTACTCAGCGTTATCAATGACATTTTAGATGTCTCTAAACTTGATGCCAGCAAGTTGATTGTTGAAAATACTCCGTTTTCGGTGCGCGCCACGGTGGACGATGTGATGAGCTTTTGCATGGGCCGTGCCGGCATCAAGGGACTGGCGGTGTCGGTCTCGCTGGCGGCCAACCTGCCCGCTTGGGTAGTTGGCGACGGCGTGCGGTTGGCGCAGATTCTGACCAACCTGCTCTCCAATGCGATCAAGTTCACTCGCAGCGGCTCGGTTAAGTTGGATGTCAGCCGCGAGGGTGATGCAACCCGGTTTTGCATTACCGATACAGGTATCGGTATGAATGAGGAACATATTTCACGACTGTTCCAGCCCTTTGAGCAAGCCGACTCCTCCACCACCCGCAAGTATGGCGGCACCGGCCTTGGGCTTTGCATCAGCATGGAGTTGGCAAGACTGATGGGTGGCAACATCAGCGTCGCGAGCACACTGGGCAGCGGCAGCAGTTTCGCTCTACTGGTCAACTTGCCCGAAGTTGCTGCCCCAGACCACCTGCCGGGCGACGCCCTCGGCGACGGGCCTGGCCTGGCCGATGTGCGAGTGCTGGCCGCAGATGACATCGAAGTCAATCGGATGCTGCTGGAGGACCTGCTGCGCCACGTGGGAGCTGAAGTGGTTGTAGTCGAAAACGGCGAGCAGGCACTGGCCTGTGTGAACAACGCTGGCGCAACAGCATTTGATGTAGTTTTGATGGACATACAGATGCCGGTGATGGACGGTTTTGATGCCACCCGAAAAATCAAGACTATCGCGCCCGGACTCCCGGTCATTGGCCTGACAGCCTATGCGCTTGCGGAGGACCGCACAAAGTGCATCGCAGCGGGCATGGTGGATGTGGTGACCAAGCCTATCAACTTCAAAGTTTTGGTGGATGCGATTCGCGCCCAGCTGCATCGCGGCCCGCCGTTGCGACTGATGACCAATGACCTTGCAGGTAACGATGCCGCAAGCGTAAGCCCAGCCCCTGCTGTGATGGCAAAGCCTAGCCCAGACACCGATGGCCCCGTTGATTGGCAAGCTCTACTTGGCCGCTACGGCTGGCGCCATGATTTTGTCAAGAGGCTGGTCGATTCCATGCTTCAGCGATATGCCGACACACCCAAGCTGCTGCGTGCTGCCGCACAAAGCAGCGACCGAGAAACCTTGGCAGCGGTGGCACACAGCCTCAAAGGTGTGGACTTGGAAGCCCATCGTTT
>JAABRC010000546.1 GCA_011391115.1 Candidatus Egaibacter danicus
AGGGCGGCTTCGAGCGGCTGGGCACGCAGCGTCGGGAGCGGTCGGCGAGCAACGGGCGTTTGTTCCGGCTGCCATCGGCAGTGAACAGCGGCGGGCACATATTGGGTGGGATCAGGGTCAAATGGGTCATGGTCATTCCTTCTTTGGAAGTGGGTCGGCAAAAAAGCTGGCAAAAAAAAGCCCGGGACTGCTTACGCACCCGGGCCTGTGGAGAACGCATTGCGCTTTTGAAATGCGCTCAGCCCACGGGCGCCCCCGGATGGGTGCGACGGTTGATTCCAGAAACAGAAAACAGGAGCATGTCTATCGGTTGGAGGGTTGATCGGAACTGTGGTGGCGGTGCCATTTGGCAAGAGCGCGACTACAAACTTGCTCAAATGATAAACGAAACATTATCTTGAGCAAATGGTATTTATCCGGATTGACGCGTGATTACTTCTTTTGTCGCAGGGGTGCAACACCCGTCTGGGAGCGCAGCCACAGGGCGTGGGCGTCTGCCGGGCTGGGTGCGGGCTTGGCCGGTATTGCCGTGCCGCGGGCAGCTGACGCCGCTGGCTTGGGCTCCGGCTTGGCGGGTGTTAACACCTCGCCCAGCAGATCGAGCAAGCGGGTGCGGGCGCGTTGCGGGTGGCGCCGGTAGTAGGTCAACACCAGGCCGATGATGAAGCGCTCGTCGTCGTCCCGGGGGGCATGGCTGTCGCTGGGAGAATCGGCCACGGCGGCTGGCTTGGCGGGGCTGGCACCGGGTGTGTGCACCTGGTCCATCCAGCCATTGGGCTTGTGGCACAGCAGCTCGAACTGGCGGGCCAGGCGTTCGCCAATCTGGCGCGAGCGGCCCTTGATCTGGCTCCAGTAACTGGGTTGGATTTGCACCCGTTCGGCGAACCGGCCTTCCAGTCCTCGCAGGGTGGCGGCGTCGGGGTGTTTGATGGTGTTGCGCACAAACTCGTCAAACAGGGCCAAAGCGTTGTCAAAGCGGATTTGTGCCAGATCGAGGGGGCTGGACATAGGGGCAATGATAAACCTGCCTTGCGCAAGGCCCCATGGCGCGTCGACCCCGAGGTTTGCGCTACGGGCAAAATGCCTGCAGCTTGTCACGCCAAGGTGCAGCCTGTCTGCGGCTCACCCCGGCGCATCGCATGGCGCTGGCGCTGCCAGGGGCTGCCTGGATACAGTCAAGCCCATACATTCGTCACAGAACACGCACCATGCAGAACACAACACCTCTTTCCACCGGAAATGGCACCTGGGCCCGTTTCGCCGAACGGTTCCTCAAGGCCTACCACGCCTATGCCGGTTGGCTGGTCAGCATATCGTGGGGTCGGTTTTTCTTTCTGTCGCTGGTACTGATCGTGTCCATGGGCATCATCCATGACCTGCCGCCGCTGAACTTCACCTACCACGAAGTCGTGGAACCTGAGGTTTCGCAAGCGCCGAAGCCGCCCCGCCCCCCAAAGCAGAAAAAAATCATCATGGACAAAGGCGATGGCGTGAACATCTCCATCGATGAAAAAGGCGTGCACATCACGACCGCGCCCTCTGCCAGCGCACCGGCCGCACCCGGCACGCCTGCGAGTGGCAGTACGTCGGTGCCACCCGATCTGGCTGAAAACAACGGTGTTTCCGTCAACCTGCCGGGCGTTCATATCAAACTGCCACCCGGTTCGGACTCGGAAACCGTACGCGAAGCCATCAACGAGGCCAAACAGGAAATCAAGGACGCGCTGGAAGAGGCCCGCAAGGAAGCCGAAAACGCATTTGAAGAAGACAACGCTCCGCGCGAGCCCCGCGTTATCCGGCACAAGATCGGGGACCCGCTGATGCCGATGACCATGTGGTTCCTGCTGATTTCGGCCATCATCAAGATCACCTACAAAGGCAAGGTTCAGGCCGAAGCCAAAGCCGCGCAGGCGACTGAAGTGGCCGAGTCGGAGTCGCTCAAGCGCCAGGTGGTGGAGGCCCGCATGGCCGCCATGCAGGCCCAGGTGGAGCCGCACTTTCTGTTCAACACGCTGGCCAGCATTGACCACCTGATCGAAACCGATCCGCCACGCGCTAGCATCATGCAAAAGAACCTGATCGCCTTGCTGCGCGCCAGCATGCCCACCATGCGCGAAGCCAATGCGCAGAGCACCCGTGATCTGGGGCGTGAGCTGGCCGTGATCCGCCCCTACCTGGAGATCTTGAAGGTGCGCATGGAAGAGCGCCTGCACACCGACGTGCGGGTTAGCGACGGCCTGCTGTCCGCCGAATTCCCGCCCATGATGCTGCAAAGCCTGGTGGAAAACGCCATCAAGCATGGCCTGGAGCCCAAGGCAGAGGGTGGCACGCTGACCGTGGTGGCTGAAATCGTGCACGGCAAACTG
>JAABRC010000547.1 GCA_011391115.1 Candidatus Egaibacter danicus
ACAACCCCCAAAATCTTGCCGTAGGCGCGCAGTTGCTCATGGGCGCCTACGCGGTAAGTGTCCAACGTGATCAGTCCGACGCTACCGGGGCCGTGCGTGCGGGCACACAAACCCGCCAATTTTGCGGTGGTGGTGGTCTTGCCGACACCGGTTGCGCCGATCAGGGCAAAGATGCCACCTTCCTCTTGCAGCAGGGGCCCTTCGGCATCCGTTTTCAGGTTGCGCTCCAGTACGTCCACGATCCATTGCACAGATTCCGAGGCATTCATTTCCACTGGCATGCGTTCCAGTATGGTGCGCGACAGGTTGGGTGAATAGCCGGCGCGAATGAGCTTCAACATCAGATTGGCCTGTATGGGGTTGTGCCGCGCCTGACCCAGCCAAGCCAGCGCATTGAACCGGTCTTCCATCAGCTCCTTCATGGCGTGCAGTTCGTCCACGATGCCTTGCGATACTCCATCAGATTGCAGCGACGGTGCCGCTGACTTTCGAGGTGTTGCAGCCTTTGGTGTGATGACTTCCTTTTTAATCTGAGCGTTCTCCAGCAGTGTCGGGTGAGGCCTTTCCGACTGCGGCTCGCGTTGGGGACGATCGGCAGGGATAGTCGTTAAGGTGGATTCATGGCGCTTGCGCATCATGCGTTCACGTACATAGTCCTGAAACGACAGTGTGCTCATTGCCAGTTGGGCGGCGTCGTCTTCAACCTTGCTGGCAGCTTCCTGGTGGATTGGCGGGGTGGCGCGTGCTGGGGCGCTGGTTGTCCTCTTTTGAACAGAGCTCTCGTGGGCTTGGTCCAATGCGGCCAGTGAGTCCTCTGCCGTGGCCACCACTTCTACGCCGTTCTCGGTTGGACGATTCGACAGAATCAAAGTGCCATCACCAAACGTTAGGCGGGCCTTGGCCAGTGCTTCGCGGGAAGTGGCTGCTGTAAAGCGTTGAATGTTCATGGTGTTGCGCCTCTCAGAATTGGACCAATGCGGATAGTGTGTGTTTCAGGAATTTCGCTGTGTGCCAGTACTTGAAGACGGGGCGCAACGCGGCGCACCAAGCGGGAGATGGCGGCTCTGATCTGATCCGGGACCAGCAGGCAGGCCGGTACGCCGACCTCTTCCTGTTTCATAGCGGTTTCAGCAGCGCTGCGGGTTAGCATCTCGGCAACGCCAGGGTCCAAGGCAGGACCGGAGGTGCTGCCCAAGGCTTGAACCAGCAGGCGCTCCAGGCCCGGGTCAATCGCAATCACATTCAATTCGCGAGTGGGGCCGTAAATTTGCTGAACGATGGCGGGGGACAAGGCGACCCGCACCCGGCGCGCCAGTTCGGCGGGGTCCAGCGTAGAGCCAGCATGTTCTGCAATGGACTCGATGATGGTGCGAATGTCCCGAATGTGGACAGACTCGTCCAGCAGAAGCTGAAGCACTTTTTGGAAAACGGCAATGGAAACCATCTTGGGGACCACTTCTTCGATCAGTTTGGGTGCCAGTTTGGCCACGTGTTCCACCAGTTGTTGGGTCTCGGTACGGCTGAGCAACTTGGATGCTTGAACCTGCATCAAGTGTGACAAATGGGTGGCCATCACGGTCTCGGAATCAACAACGGTATACCCGACCATTTGTGCCGTTTCCTTTTGCTGTTCGTCGATCCAGTGTGCGGGCAATCCAAATGCAGGGTCGGTGGTGGCCGTGCCAATGAGCGGTGTGGTGATGCCGCCCGGGTTGATGGCCAGGTGCATACCGGGAAACGCTTCGCCCTCTCCAACGATGACACCACGCAGGGTGATACGGTAGCCGCTGGGTTTCAGCTCAAGGTTGTCGCGCACGTGGACGGGCGGGGGCAGGAAACCCACCTCCTGGGCGAATTTGCGGCGCACACCCTTGATGCGGGTGAGTAGATCGCCCTGGCGAGTCTTATCGACCAGGGCAATCAGGCGGTAGCCGAGTTCCAGTCCTAGCTGGTCAACGGGCTGCAGGTCATCCCAGGAGGCTTCACCGTCGGTGCTAACGGGGGCGACCTGTGTCTCTGTATCAGCCGGCGGCGGTTTGTGGGCCAGTACCCACGCGCCATAAGCGAGAACCGAGGCAATGGCCAGAAACACGAAGTGGGGCATGTTGGGGATGATTCCCAGAATGAACATGATCACGGCTGTGATGCCCAGAACCTTGGGCGACACAAACATCTGGCCCACGATCTGCCTGCCAATGTCGTGCTCTTTGCCGACACGTGACACCACCATCGCTGCTGCGACCGAAATCAGCAGGCCGGGAATTTGAGCAACCAGTGCGTCACCGACCGCCAGAAGAATGTAGGTGTTGGCGGCTTGCGAGGCCGTCAAATCATGTTGCAGGATACCAATGGCAAAGCCGCCA
>JAABRC010000548.1 GCA_011391115.1 Candidatus Egaibacter danicus
CGGCCGAGCCATACAGCGCCGCCGTGATCAGCATGGTGACCGGTACAAACTGCGCTGCACTCTGGCCCTGGCCTTGCGCCCACAGCACATAGGCCAGACACAGCCCAAGCGCCAGCATGCCGCCAAAGTAACCAAAGCTCCAGCCCCAGCCGCTGACCTTGCCCAGCGATTCCGCGCGCGCCAGCTCGGGCAGAAACGCCGCCGTCATCGACTCGCCCCAGGCGTAAAAGGTGTTGGACAGCACGATCAGCACCACCGCCAGCGCCACGTTGCCAGGCCCGACCAGCGCCAGCGCTGCGGTGGCCAGCACACAGCCGGCCGTGAACAGCGTCAGCAGCCGCTTCTTGGCCGCACGCAAGTCGGCATAGGCACCCAGGCTGGGCATGGTGAGCATGACGATGGCGTTCGACAAGCTGAGTGCCGCCGTCCAGGCCAGCGTGGCCCAGGGTGCGCCCTGCGCCACACCACCGACAAAATAGGCAGCAAACACCGCGGTGATGACCACCGTGGTGTAGCCCGAGTTGGCAAAGTCGTACATGGCCCAGCCAAAGACCTCGCGCTTGCGCACACCGGGGTTCAGGTTGTCTTGCGAGAAAAAAGCCATGGTTTTCCTTGAAATTTCAATTAGCCTGCGCCACTCGCGGGCAACTCACTCAATTCCATTCATGCGGTCCGTAGCGCCAATACGGCTCAGCCAATCAGAGAGCGTCTGAAACGCTTTTTCTCTGGGTTCAGGTTTTGACAGGGTCAAGTCATGGATGCCGTCTGGAATCGCGTGCACCTCAACCTGTGGCCCCAGGCCAGGCGACAAGCGCTGAATATCAGCCACATCCAGCACCACATCCGCGCGCAGGGCGTCGACGTGCCACTGCGTTGGCCAGGCGCTGCGCTGGGCGTGCAGCACCAACACCGGGCATTGAATGGCAAGCCCGCACGCCACCTCGGCCTGGGCACGGTGAATGGCGCGGAGCCATCCTGCGTAGACCGGAAAGCCAGCGATCGGCTTCCATTGGGTGTTGTAGCGCCAATCGCCATGGTGTTCCCGGTGCAGGCTTTGCCCGTACACCCCCGACATGGCAGGCAGTTGCAGGCGCGGCCACCAGGCACCAATGGCCGCCAGCAGCGGCTCCAGGGTCCATTGCTGCCAGGTCGGCAGGTTCATGTCAAGAAACGGGCTGTTCAGAAACAGTGCCTTCACCGCCGAGCGTTGTGGGCCACGGTGGGCATACAGCGCGGCCACCAGACCACCCGTTGAATGCCCGTTCAGCAGCAGCCAGTCGGTGTGTTCTTCACCCCTGATGAGCTGCACGGCGGCATCCACATCCTGCAAATACTCGTCAATGTCACGCGTGTAGTTGGGTAATTGGCCGGGGCGCAAGGCACGACCATGGCGGCGCAGGTCCAGCGCATAGAAATGCAGACCGTGCTGGTTATAAAAGTCCGCCAGGTGAGTCTGAAAGAAGTAATCCACATAGCCGTGGATGTACAGAACTGCTTTGGTAGACGGTGTTCTGGCCGGATTGACGCAGCGCCGGCGAACCAGCACCGACTCTGCAGGGTCATCCATCGGCTTGAGTCCACTCAAGGTGCATTGTTCAAAACCAGCCAGCACGTCCGGCATCCAGCATGTGTGTTCCATGGGCTTCCCGGCCAAGATCGCAAGGCTGGCATGTTACCAACACCAGGCGTCCGTTGTTGACCGGCCTGGGCCGACCGGATGTCTTGAGATTGTCATGTGCACGATCTATATTGAAATTGCACGACACCACGCGAATGACTGCCATCCCTGCAACGGCAGCAGTTTGTTGGCATGAATGAAGAGGAGCGTAAAAAATGGCGGCTGATCAGGCGACAGAAACGGGCGGCAACAGAAGAGGCGAACAACGGTTTGTCAGCCAGCTCACCCGCAACACCTTCGCCATAATTTTGGAGGGTGAGCACGCCAGCAGCCTCAATGAGCTGACCGACTGGCGCTCCAAGCCGGCGGTGGCGTTTGGGGGTAAGTTCCGCATCATTGACTTTGTGCTGTCCAATTGCGTGAATTCGGGCGTGCGCCGGGTCGGCGTGGCCACCCAGTACCGGGCGCAGAGTTTGATACGGCACCTGCAACTCGGCTGGAGCTTTCTGGACGGGCGGCTCGGTGAATTCATCGAGATCATGCCGGCGCAGCAACAACTCAACGAGTCTCAGTGGTACCGCGGCAGTGCCGATGCGGTGTTTCAAAACCTGCGTGAAATCCGCCGCGCTTCACCAGACCACGTGCTGGTGGTCTCTGGCGACCACATCTACCGCATGGACTACGGCCGTCTCCTGGCTGCGCATGCCACGCACAAGGCAGACCTGACCATGGCCTGCATCGAG
>JAABRC010000549.1 GCA_011391115.1 Candidatus Egaibacter danicus
AAGCTCACGGCGGAGTATGGTGAACTGGAGCGAATTGATCCAAATGTGGTCAATACCGGCATGGTAAACCCCGGATCCACCACACCGCAAATCGTCGCAGTTCCTCCTGGAGTGGGCGCCAATGTTGAGTTGCAGACCAAGCGCACCAAACTTGGCTTGGGTTTTACCAAAATCATCAGCCCAAGGATGCAACTGGCGGTTGACCTCAAGACTGAAAAAAAGGAAGGGTCGCGCCTGTTTGGCTACGGTTTTAATTGCGCCACGGCCCTGGACCCCAGCTGCCAGGGTGGCACGGCCAGCAGCGTTGGCTGGGCCAGCTTGATGCTGCCTGAGCCCATCGATGCGAACCACAGCCAGATTGACGCGCGCGTAAGCTACGCGCTGGAAAAACTGCGCTTCAGTCTGGGCTATTACGGCTCGTTCTACCGCAACGACAACACGTCCATCAATCCAGTCGTTGCGGGCAGCTTGTACAACCCGGTGGGCACGCTGTTGCCTGCCACGGCTGGCTTGCTGGGCTATCTGAACCAGCCTGTGGCTTTAACGCCTGACAACCAGGCGCACCAATTCGACCTGACCGGCAACTACGACTTTACCGATAAAACCCGCGGCACATTCAAGCTGGCCTACACCATGGCGTCGCAGGATGATGGTTTCAGCTCGCCGAGCCGCACCGGGCTCACCAGCTTGGGTGGCGAGGTCAACACCATGCTGGCGCAGTTAGGCATCACATCGCGCCCAATGCCCAAGCTGTCACTGCTGGCCAATGTGCGGTATCTGGATAAAGACGATCAAACGCCCATCGCCTACTACAACCTTGACAGCGTGGGTGGCAGCCTGGCCTACACCAACCGCAATCTGTCCAATCGCAAAACCGGCGCAAAGATGCAGGCCAACTGGCAGTTCAATTCGGATTACCGCGGCACGCTGGGCTTCGACTACGAAGCCATTGACCGTGGCGAATTCACCCCGACCAGCGCCATCTATGGCATCAGTGCGCTGCGTCAAAAAACCAATGAGGCCACCGTGAGCGCAGAGCTGCGGCGCCGCATGTCAGAAAACATGAGCGGTGCCATTACCCTCTCAAGCAGCGACCGTGATGGCTCGAACTGGCTCAAGGACAACGCCGGTCTGGGGGTCACAGGCGTCAGCGATTCCGATCCGTCCCTTGCCACAGGCGTCTTCATGCCCACCCTGGCGGATCGCCAGCGCGACAAGATCAAACTGCAAGCCGACTGGACACCGAACAAAGACCTGTCGCTGCAGTTCAGTGCCGAGTATGGCAGTGACACCTACAACACGCCCAGTGTCTACGGCCTGCAGGACACCAGCATGAACCTGTTCAACGTTGATGTTGCCTATACCCTGTCATCCAAATGGTCGCTCACCGGCTACCTGTCCCAAGGCCAGCAAACATTCAACCAGACACGCTTTGCCGGCTATGTGATGAGTTTTGAGAACACCAACACCAGCATCGGTCTTGGTTTTACCGGTAAACCCATGAGCCAGCTTCAGGTGGGCGGCACCCTTTCTTATATGGACGACACCAGCAAATACACACAAGGCCTGGATGCCGCCGCTGACGGCTACGCGGCCGCATCGCTGGCGGCCAGCGGCGGTCTGCCCGACATCACCTTCCGTCAAACCGCGCTCAAGTTGTTTGGCCTGTATGCGATCGACAAGAAGTCTGCCGTGCGTGTTGACCTGATGCATCAGAAATCAACTTACAACGACTGGGCCTGGTCTTACAACGGCGTGCCTTTCCGTTACTCTGACGGCACCACGGTGACACAAAATGCTGATCAAGGCGTCAGCGTTATTGGCGTGACCTATGTTTACCAAATGAAGTAAATTGCCGTTGCCAATCCCCTGACTGTGCTGGCACGGTCAGGGTGATGGCCACGAAATTCACGAGAGCAAAAGCCCACTGGTCACATCCAGTGGGCTTTTGTACTTTTATGCATATTTGCTTATATATTTTATGCCCGCACAACTCGTAAGGAAACATCAAAAAGATTGATTTAACGCAAAAAATTTTCAGTTAAAGGCGATGTATCTGTTGCGTAAAGTTTTTGTAAACTGATAATGAGTCCTTCCGAACTCAACGCCATAGGAGGCAAACGTGAAACATGTCGAACTTGCAAGGGAGACTAAATCTTCCTCTCATTGGATCAGGCTTGCTGCGGTAAGCTTGCTTGCTGCGGCGGCCCTGGCCGGTTGCGGCGGTGGTAGTGATGGTGCTGCCGGCCTCCCTGGCGCGGATGGCACTGACGGGACCGACGGCACTAGCGCCACTGCAGTGGTAAACGTTGCCACTTTGAGTGCCACCGATTGGGCTGCTCTGAATCCA
>JAABRC010000550.1 GCA_011391115.1 Candidatus Egaibacter danicus
GCTGCGCACCGGCTTTGGTCATGAAGGTTTCTTCATTGCAGGTCAGGCCTGCCAGATACATCAGCGCGGGTACCGGGCCGTGTGCTGCCTGCGGCGGCAGGTACACCGAGAAGCGCATGGGCAGCCCGATCTCGCGCGAGTGGTGCTCGACGAAAAGCTGTTTGCCGCCGAAGCTACGGTGTTCAGACAAGGTTTTGAGGGTCATGTGCTGGACTGTACGAGTTCCCACACCGCGTCTGCAAATACCTCGGGCATTTCCTGCGGCAGGTTGTGCCCTGCGCCTGGCACCAGCCGGTGCGAACGCGGCCCGCTGAATTGCTGGGCATGAGCCGCGGCGGGCGCAGGAGGACGCACGCCGTCGTCGGTGCCGTCGAAGGTGATGCTGGGCACGGAAATGACAGGTTGCGCGGCCAGGCGGCGTTCGATGTCGGCAAAGGCCGGGTCACCCGTCACCAGCCCAAAACGGTGGCGATAGGAGTGAATCACCACGTCCACAAAGTCCGGGTTGTCGAAGGCTGCTGCACTGCGCTCGAACTCAGCGTCGTCAAACGCCCAGGTGGGTGACCACAGCTTCCACAACAGCCTGCACACGCCGCGCCGGTTTGCTGCCAGGCCTGCACGACCCCGCTCACTGTGAAAGTAATACTGGTACCACAGGCTGTGCTCGTTCTCGGGGGTATCCGGCACCATGGCTTTCGCGATATTCTGTATGTTGTAGCTGTTGAGCGAGACCAGACCCGCACATCGCTGCGGCCAAAGAGCCGCCACCACGCAGGCGGCGCGGCCACCCCAGTCGTAGCCAGCCAGCACAGCTTTCGGAATGGACAACGCATCCATCAGCGCCAGCAGGTCTGCGCCCAATGCTGCCTGTTCGCCCGAGCGCGGCGTGGTAGCGTCCAGAAAACGCGTGCCGCCATAGCCACGCAGATACGGGACGATCACACGACAACCCCTGGCGGCCAGGAGCGGCGCGACCTCGGCGTAAGCGTGAATGTCATACGGAAAGCCATGCATCAGCAGCACGGGCGCGCCGTCCACGGGGCCTGTCTCGTACAGCGCCACGTCCAGCACACCCGCCTTGATGCAGCGTAAGGGTTGAAGGACTTTCATTGCTATAAATTCAATAGCTACTCACGCATATTAAATGAGGGCTGAGGGGCTAAAAACATCCCGAAATGGCGGTAATTTTCCGGTCTTTCCTAATACAGCACCACACCACGAATCGACTCGCCGCGCTTCATCAGATCGAACCCCTTGTTGATGTCTTCCAGCGGCATGGTGTGGGTGATGAGGTCGTCGATGTTGATCTTGCCGTCCATGTACCAGTCCACAATCTTCGGCACATCGGTGCGGCCGCGTGCACCGCCAAAAGCCGAGCCCTCCCATTTGCGGCCGGTCACCAGCTGGAAGGGCCGCGTGCTGATCTCGGCGCCCGCTTCTGCCACGCCAATGATGATGCTGCGGCCCCAGCCCTTGTGTGTGCATTCCAGCGCCTGGCGCATGACCTTGGTGTTGCCAATGCACTCAAAGCTGTAGTCGGCACCACCATCGGTCAGCTGAACAATCGCGTCCACCACGTTTTCGGTGTTCTTGGGATTGATGAAATGCGTCATGCCAAATTTTCGCGCCATGGCTTCGCGTTCGGGGTTCAGATCAACGCCGATGATCTTGTCGGCACCCACCATCTTCAGGCCCTGGATCACATTGAGTCCAATGCCACCCAGGCCAAATACAACAGCATTTGCGCCTGCTTCTACTTTCGCCGTAAAGATGACTGCGCCAATGCCAGTGGTGACGCCACAGCCGATGTAGCAAACCTTGTCGAACGGCGCATCCTTGCGAATTTTGGCCAGCGAGATTTCGGGCGCCACCGTGTAGTTGCTGAAGGTGGAGGTACCCATGTAATGAAAGATGGGTTTGCCGTCCAGGCTGAAGCGACTGGTGGCGTCGGGCATCAGGCCCTTGCCCTGCGTCCCGCGAATCAGCTGGCACAGATTGGTTTTTCGCGAGAGGCAGAACTTGCACTGACGACACTCGGGCGTGTACAGCGGAATGACGTGATCGCCTTTTTGCAATGACGTGACACCCGGCCCTACGTCCACCACGATGCCTGCGCCTTCGTGACCCAGAATGGCGGGAAAGATACCCTCCGGGTCAGCACCGGACAGCGTGTAGTAGTCGGTGTGGCAAATGCCGGTGGCTTTGATCTCCACCAGCACCTCGCCGAGCTTGGGGCCTTGCAGATCGACCGTTTCGATGGTGAGGGGGCTGCCTGCTTTCCAGGCGACGGCTGCTTTTGTTTTCATGCTTGAACCTTGTGTGAATCTCGTGACTAATCGACCTTGGCACC
>JAABRC010000551.1 GCA_011391115.1 Candidatus Egaibacter danicus
GTGGCTCAGACCGAGTTTCTGGTGATCGTGCCACGGCAACTTGGCAATGCGTTGGCCCAACAGGAACGCGTGAAGGTGCTGGAACCGCCCTTGCCGCTGCCCGCCTACAAAGTGAAGCAACACTGGCACGAGCGCTTCAACGCGGACGCGGGCAACATGTGGCTGCGTCAGTCGATGGTGGGGCTTTTCTCAGGGCCTGCTTGGGACGGGTTCAGCGACAATTTCCGACGGACTTCGGCGAGTCATGGGTGAATTCCTAAAAATTGCTCCGTATCCATGGCCGGCACCCGAATCTGCGGCTGTAAGCCTACTTTCTGGATTTGAGCGTATTTCGCAGATGTTCATAAAACACCTGGGATGGGGCGCCAAGTGACGCCCCGTGACGTGTTGCCAGGCCCAGTTGGCGCGACACCTCAGGGTTTTTAAGAGCAACCCCTATCAGGGTAGGGTGCGAGACAGGCAGTGCGAGGCGAGGCACTGCGGCAAGCCCCAGTCCAGCATCGACCATTCCCAGCAACGTAGCAATGTGGTTCACTTCAAAAACGTAAGACGGGTTTTGGCCAGCTTTGGCCAATGCATCGTCGAGCAGTTGCCGGTTGCCACTGGACCTCGCAACTGAAATCAGGCGTTCGTTTCCCAGGTCGGCCCAGGACAAAGACTTGCGACGCGCAAACACATGCTGTCGCGGCATCGCCAGGACAAATGGGTCCATGTGAATGGGTTCGAAGTCGACGCCCGGAATCTGGTTGCCCATAAAGCTGATGCCGAAGTCGCATTCACCAGATACTACGCTCGTCAACGTCTGGCCCGCAGCCTCATCGATGAGGCGCACACGGATCAGCGGGTACTGTTCCGAGAATGACCGCACCGCTGCAGGCAAAAAATGAATGGCGGCGGATGGAACACAGGCGACGGTTACCCGCCCGCGCCGGCTGCCAGCGATGTCCGAGATGCTCAGCATCGCAGATTCCAGATCGTCCAGTGCTGTGCGGGCGCGCTCGAGGAAAACACGCCCCAACGGGGTTAGCTCGACATCACGCGTTGTCCGGTTGAAAAGACGTGCCCCAAGAATGGTCTCCAGTTTTTCAATACGCCGGCTCAGAGCGGGTGAGGAGAGATGGATCTGCTCGGCGGCCGCGCGAAAACTGCCGCGATCCGCAACCGCCACAAACGCCTGAAGTTGTTGAAGATCGAAATTAATGCGTGGCATGCACTAATAGTAGCAAATGTTGCAATTCACAGAACCTCCGAGCTCCCTCAAGATGCGGTCCACCACATACAAAAGGAGCGGTTCATGTCATTTTCCAAACGGTCAATTCCTTTCGCTGCCGCGGTGGCACTGGCAGTTGCGGGCGCGTTACCGGCGCACGCGCAATCCTGGCCCGAAAAAGGCATCACCATCGTTGTTCCCACTGCCGCCGGAGGGGCCAATGACGCCATGGCGCGCATCATCGGACAGGGGCTCAGTGCCCGGCTGGGCAAGCCGGTGATTGTGGAAAACAAGGCAGGCGCTAACGGCGCGATCGCCAGCGAATTTGTTGCCCGGGCTGCTCCGGATGGGTACACCATCATGTTTGGATACATCGCAACGCACGGCATCAACCCCGCGTTGCAAAAACTCAGGTACGACCCGGTGGCAGACTTTGAACCCATTGGCATGGTTGCCGCCTCGCCCACTGTACTGGTCGTCAATAACGCTGTACCCGCAAAGAACGTCAAGGAACTGGTGCAATTGATCAAGGCGAAGCCTGACTCGTTCAGCTACGCCACTGCTGGTAACGGTACGGCGCCGCACATTGCGGGTGAGTTGTTCAAACTATCGATTGGTCTGGACGTTGTGGGTGTGCCTTACAAGGGGTCTGCACCTGCAGTGGTGGATACCATTGGTGGAACCACGCAATACATGTTTCCAAGTTTGTTCACGGGCTACCCGCAGGTCAAAGGCGGCAAGCTCAGGGCGCTGGGGATTGCGGGCGAGAAGCGTTCCCGTGTGATGCCGGAACTGCCCACACTGACTGAACAGGGGGTGCCCAACGTCAACCTGTCGCAGTGGTATGCCATGTTCGCACCTGCCAAAACACCCAAGGCGGTGATTGACCGGCTGAACATGGAAATGAACGCTGTGCTGAATGACAAAGCGACGGAAAAGAAGATTGAAGACCAGGGTGCCGAAGTCGAGACAGGAACACCGGACCAACTCAAGACACTGGTACAAAAGGAAGTTACTCACTGGAAAAGCGTCGTGACTGCGGCGAAAATCAAGATTGATTGAGCCCACATCGCGGAGTAAAGAGTTATGAATTTGCAAGCATGGACAGGACGCAGCGAAACGCTGGATGACGTGGC
>JAABRC010000552.1 GCA_011391115.1 Candidatus Egaibacter danicus
AGGTCTTCGCACAGCTCGTAGCGTGCCGCAATGACTTCCCGCGTGGCGTTGGGCTTCTGGCGCTCCGCATCGACATGCAGCGACAGGAATGACGGGGGGATTTCGATTTGATAGTCGTCGCTCATGGGGTCATTTTCCGGTCAATCTTCCGTTTTCGTACTTTTAGGCATAGGATTAGGGCTTGGCCTACGTCGAATATGCGTAACCAGCTATTATTTGTATAGCAATTTCATGCAAACGAATGGGGGCAGCAAGAAGGAGACTGCCATGCGCGGATTGATCAGGAACTGGCTTGTCACGTTCATCGCGGTTCTCGCCCTCCCGGCGCTGGCGCAGCCGGTGCAACAGGTGGTGGATATTCCGTCGCGCCCCGGCGTCACCCAGCGGTTGCTGGTGCTGACGCCGCCCAGACCCAGGGCTGCCGTCATCCTGCTGGCAGGTGGTCATGGTGGCCTTCAGTTGCAGGCCGACGGTTCGATGAACTGGGGCAAGGGTAACTTTCTGGTGCGCACCCGCAATATATTTGCCAGGCAGGGCCTGACGGTGGCGGTGATTGACGCGCCGTCTGACCGGCAAGGCACCCCGTTTCTTTCGGGGTTTCGCCACACGCCGGAACATGCCGCAGACATCAAGGCGGCCATCAGCTGGCTGCGTGCGCAGGCCAATGTGCCGGTCTGGCTGGTTGGCACCAGCCGTGGCACCCAGTCTGCGGCCCATGCGGCCATTGAGCTGGCCGGGCCGGACGGGCCCGATGGCATGGTGCTGAGCTCAACCATCCTCACCGAGAATTTTGGGCGCCCGGTACCAGGCATGCCACTGGACAAGGTGCGCATTCCGGTGCTCGTGGTGCACCATGAGCAGGACGGCTGCTTGCATTGCCGCTTCAATGATGTGCCCCAGCTGATGGACAAGCTGGTGAACGCCCCGCGCAAGCAGTTGCTGGCGTTCAAGGGTGGCGTCAATGAAGGCGACCCGTGTGACGCCGCGGCTTACCACGGTTTCAACGGGCTGGAGCGCGAGGTGGTGGGCCAGACTGCGGCGTGGATGCTGGCGAAGTAGACAGCGTTTTACAGGCGCGTCACTCTGCCGCGGCCTGCGCCAGGCGTTCGCTCTTCCAGTACACGTCATCACCCACCGTGCCATCGGTGCGGTAGCGGTTAAGCACGC
Source organism: Candidatus Egaibacter danicus (assembly GCA_011391115.1). Next base: position 1,168 of record JAABRC010000552.1, read on the forward strand.
GGGCCAGCACGAACATCAGGTCCGACAGGCGGTTCAGGTACTGGCGCGGGTTGTCCTTGATGGCCTCTTCATTACCCAGCGCCACCACGGCGCGCTCGGCGCGGCGGGCGACCGTGCGGCACACGTGGGCCAATGACGCAGCTCGTGTGCCGGCAGGCAGGATGAATTCCTGCAGGCGCGGCAGCTGCTCGTTGTGCTCGGCCAGCGCTTCGTCCAGCGCCAGCACGGCCTCGGGCTTGAGCAGCTCATAGCCAGGGATGGACAGCTCGCCACCGAGGTTGAACAGCTGGTGCTGGATTTCCACCAGCAGCGTGCGCACGCCGGCTGGCATGTCTTCGCACAGCAGCACGCCGATGCTGGAATTCAACTCGTCCACATCACCCATGGCGTGCACGCGCAGGCTGTTTTTGGAGACGCGGGTGTTGTCGCCCAGGCCCGTGGTGCCGTTGTCGCCGGTGCGGGTGGCTATTTGTGTGAGGCGGTTTCCCATGGTGCTCTGTCCGTAAAAGCATCCATTCTCGCCTTTCCTGGATTATTTGCACCACGGGTGTTCCGCACGGTACCAGCAAGCTCTAATGAGCAAGGGAGCTTCCGGGCAAACTGATGATGATTTGAACCGTTGGTCGGTACACTGTGTATGAGCATGGCAACACCAATCTCATGAATAGATACAACAGAATTTCCAAATGTGTCTGCATTGGCTTGGTTTTGCTGCTGCCTTTGCTATTGCAGGGTTTAGGTACCCACTGGGTTCGCATTGCCGACACCGCATTGCTGTATGTGATGATGGCGCTTGGTTTGAACATTGTGGTGGGTTTTGCGGGTCTGCTGGACCTGGGCTACGTGGCCTTCTATGCCGTGGGCGCCTACATGATTGCCCTGCTGACTTCGTCGCACCTGACCGACAACTTCGTCTGGATCAGCACACTGTTCCCGGCCGGTCTTGACGCACCCTGGTGGGTCACCCTTCCCTTGGGTGCCGTGCTGGCCGGATGCCTCGGGACATTGCTGGGTGCGCCCACGCTGAAACTGCGAGGTGACTACCTGGCGATCGTGACACTGGGTTTCGGGGAAATCGTGCGGATATTGATCAACAACCTGGGGCATCCGATCAATATCACCAACGGTGCCAAGGGCCTGGGTCCGATTGCTCCGATCAGCTTCTTTGGTCTGGAT
>JAABRC010000055.1 GCA_011391115.1 Candidatus Egaibacter danicus
GATCAGTTACCAGATTCCCTGTCATGGCCGGGTGCAGAACATCGGCAAAAAAACCGAGGAAATGCTGAAAATGGTGCCCGGCACCAGCGTGCACACCCACGAGCGTTGCAGTGGCCATGCCGGCACCTTTGGCGTCAAAAAAGCCACGCACCAGCAGGCCATGAAGATCGGCAAGCCGCTCTTCAAGGCCATGGCCAGCCACAAGGATGGTGGCCTGCCCGACGTCATCAGCAGCGACTGTCCGCTGGGTGGTCACCACATCGCGCAGGGCTTTGACGTGAACAACCTGGGCGCGCCGCCGCAAAAACACCCGCTGACACTTATCCGGGAGGCTTACGGACTGAAGTAAGCCGCATCATTTGAAATAGAGAACACCATGCAAACCACCGGAAAAATCACCATTGAGAGTCTCATGTCGCTTGAGGCGTACAGCAAATACCGCAAGGAGCACAAGCCATTCATCATTGCCCACCGAAAGCTGCGCAGTGTTGGCTTGGGTGAACACATCAACCTGCAATTTGAGAGCGAAACCACCATTCGTTACCAGATTCAGGAGATGCTGCGCATTGAGAAAATCTTTGAAGAAGAGGGCATTCAGCAGGAGCTGGACGCGTATGTGCCGCTAATGCCCGAGGGCAGCAACTGGAAGGCCACCATGCTGCTCGAATACCCCGATGTGAACGAGCGCAAGCGTGAGCTGGCGCGCCTGATTGGCGTGGAAGATCACATGTTTGTTGAGGTGGAAGGGCACAACCGCGTGTACGCCATTGCCGATGAAGATCTGGAGCGGGAGAATGACGAAAAGACCTCGGCCGTGCATTTTGTGCGGTTCGAGCTGACGCCTCTCATGTGCGCGGCTGTCAAGGCGGGGGCGAGTGTCAAGCTGGGTTGCGACCACACCAACTACCCCGCACACACCACGATTGCACCGGAGACGCTGGCTTCACTTGCAGGTGACCTCAAATAGCAGGGCTGTCCATTCTTTCATGATAATGAAGGCTTCCTTGCGAAGCCTTTTTCTTTTCTCCAGTCTTTTCCTTTTCCCTGGTTGCCATGCTATTTTTGCTCTCGCCTGCCAAATCCCTCGACTACGAAACGCCTGTAGGAGATGTGCCCCACACAGAGCCGCTGTTCGTCAAACAGTCCACCCGGCTGATCAAGCTGCTGCGTGAAAAATCCGCTCAGGACATCTCGGAGATGATGGACCTGAGCGAAGCCCTGTCCACACTGAACGTGCAGCGCTACAAGGCCTGGAAGCCCAAGTTCACCGCAGAAAACTCGAAGCAGGCCGTGCTTGCTTTTGATGGTGATGTGTACGGCGGACTGGATGCCAAAACGCTCAAGGCCAAAGACCTGGCCTGGGCGCAGGACCATGTGCGCATTCTGAGTGGCCTGTACGGCGTGCTTCGCCCGCTGGACTGGATGCAGCCGTACCGGCTGGAGATGGGCACCCGGCTGGCTAACCCGGGTGGCAGCAACCTGTACCAGTTCTGGGGTTCGCAGATTTCGGAATTCCTGGATCAGGAGCTGGCAGGCGACAAGACGCCGGTGGTGGTCAATCTGGCGTCACAGGAGTATTTCAAGGCGGTTGACCTCAAGGCGCTGAAGGCACGCGTGGTGGAGTGTGTATTTGAAGAATACAAAAACGGGCAGTACAAGGTCATCAGTTTCATGGCCAAACGCGCGCGTGGACTGATGGCTCGTTACGCGGTGACGCACCATATCACCAGTGTGAAAAAGCTGGAGGCGTTCAACCTGGAGGGCTACGCCTTTGCGCCGGCAGTTTCCGGACCGGATCGCCTGGTGTTTCGTCGTAAATCGGTTTGATTGACAGGTTTTTAGCGATCAAATTGGCCTTCAGACCTCATGGAATATGCGTGACTAGCTATGAAAATAAGAGCAAACGGCATTGATATTGAAGTAGAAGACTCCGGCGCTGGTGCGACCGGTGATGCGCGTCCGGTGGTGTTGCTCATCATGGGGCTGGGCATGCAACTGATCGCCTGGCCGCCTGCCTTTGTGCAGGCGCTGGTGGATGCGGGCTATCGTGTGATCCGGTTTGACAACCGCGACATCGGCCTGTCCCGGCACTTTGATGAGTTTGGCGCACCCAACCTGGTGTGGGCGGCCGTCAAGTACCGGCTGCGGTTGCCCATTCAGTCGCCCTACAGTCTGAAAGACATGGCGACTGACGCGCTGGGCGTGCTGGATGCGCTACAGATCGAGCGGGCACACGTCGTGGGTGTCAGCATGGGCGGCATGATCGCCCAGCGTGTGGCGATTGCTGCGTCCGGGCGGGTGATCAGTCTGACCAGCGTCATGAGCAGCAGCGGTGCACGTGGTCTACCCGAGGCCCGGCCCGAAGTCTTGAAGGCGTTGCTCGGCCGGCCCAAAAGCACGGAGCTGAAGGACATCGTGGGCTACTACGCCCGGCTGTTCAAGGTGATTGGCAGCCCGGCGTTCCCGGTGCTGGAGGCCGAATTGCATGAACGGGTGCTGGTTGGCCTCCAGCGCAACTACCACCCGGTGGGTTCTGCACGGCAGACGCTGGCTATCGTGGCCGACGCCTCCCGCGCGCAGGAACTGAGCCACATCACATCTCCCACGCTGGTGCTGCACGGCAAGGCGGACCCACTGGTGCCGTTTGCCTGTGGTGCAGACACGGCGAAACGCATTGCTGGCGCGAAGCTCGTGGGCATCGAGGGTATGGGCCATGATTTGCCTCCCGGCGTGGTTGAGCATCTGCTCGCGCACCTGCTGCCATTTCTGGCGACCCATATCAGTCCAATGCCGTGAATACTCCCCACCAATCCCAACTTGGCCGGGCGTCGGCTTATGTGGATCGCTACGATGCGTCGCTGCTGTTCCCGCTGGCGCGGGCCGACCAGCGGGCCGGGATCGGTGCATTGACCAACCCGCCTTTTTTTGGCGCCGACATGTGGACGGCGTTCGAGCTGAGCTGGCTCAATCCACGTGGCAAACCACAGGTGGCATTGGCCCACATCACCGTGCCGTGCGAGACCACGCACCTGGTAGAGAGCAAATCGTTCAAGCTGTACCTGAACTCGTTCAATAACACCGTGTTTGCCGATGCCACCGAGGTGCAGCGTCGCATTCGCACCGACATCAGCGCAGCGGTTTGGCATGGCGGGCCGATGCAGGCCAGTGTGGGCGTGAAGCTGGTGCTGCCCGAACTGTTTGACCGCGAACCGCTGTATGAGATGGCGGGCTTGAGCCTGGATCGGCTGGACATTGAATGCACCCGCTACACGCCTGCACCGGACCTGCTTCACACGGAAGTCGACGAGCAACCCGTGACCGAGGTGCTGTGCAGCAATCTGCTCAAAAGCAATTGCCTGGTGACCGGGCAACCCGATTGGGGCAGCATTCAAATCAGCTACACGGGCATGCCGATCAACCAGGAAGGGCTGCTGCAGTACCTGGTGAGTTTTCGAAACCACAACGAGTTTCATGAGCACTGCGTGGAACGTATCTTCATGGACATCTGGACACGCTGCAAGCCCGTGAAGCTGACGGTCTGTGCCCGCTACACGCGGCGCGGCGGGCTGGACATCAATCCATTTCGCACCAGTTACCCGCAAGCACTGCCAGCCAATACCCGGACAGCGCGCCAGTAGTGGCTAGTCAGCCTGACATACGAGCATGAAGTCCCGGTCCATCATCATTGATACCGATCCGGGTCAGGACGACGCCGTAGCGCTGCTGCTGGCGCTGGCGTCTCGTGAACTGGAGGTGCTGGGCATCACGACGGTGGCGGGCAATGTGCCGCTGGCGCTGACCACGCGCAATGCGTGCATCATGCTGGAGCTGATCGGTCGGCAGGACGTGCCGGTGTATGCAGGGGCCATTCGCCCGATGGTCCGGCCACTCGTGACGGCAGAGTTTGTTCACGGCAAGACAGGCCTGGATGGCCCGATCCTGCAAGAACCCACCATGACGCCATCGTCGGGCGATGCGGTCGATTTCATCATCCGCACGCTTCGAGAACAGCCAGCCCGGACGGTGACGCTATGCCCCCTTGGTCCCCTGACCAACATCGCCCTCGCGCTGGTCCGTGCACCTGACATCGCGGGGAAAATTGCTGAAATCGTCCTGATGGGTGGAGGTTGCTTTGAGGGCGGTAACATCACGCCGACGTCGGAGTTCAATATCTTTGTTGACCCGCACGCGGCGGAAGTCGTTTTCAAAAGTGGTGCTCCCATCGTCATGATGCCGCTGGATGTCACACACCAGGTACTGACGACGCGGGTGCGGATTGCGGCGATCCGGGGTATCGGCAATCGAAGTGGTGTGGTGGTGGCCGAGATGCTGGAGTTTTTCGAGCGCTTCGACATTGAAAAATACGAGTCTGACGGTGGCCCGCTGCACGATCCCTGTGTTATCGCCTACCTGTTGCGGCCGGAACTGTTCAGTGGCCGGCACATCAACGTCGAAATCGAGACCTGCAGTGAACTCACGATGGGCATGACGGTGGCCGACTGGTGGGGCGTCAGTGGTCGCCCGTCCAATGCGCTGTTCATGCGCAATGTGGACGCTGACGGCTTTTTTGAGCTGCTTGTCGAGCGTCTTGCCCGGCTACCCTGAACGCGGCGTTGTCACGCACCCGTAAAGTCTCTGAGCTCCGTCAGCGCAGGAAATTCCCCAGTGCGTTTTTCCTTCATGGCCATGACCGATTCGCGAACGTGGCGGTTGCTCCAGATGACACCCTGTACCCACCCCATCTGCTTCAAGGCGTCGTCCACCGAATGGTCCCGGGCATAGTGGATGACCTGCTTTGTGCCCCAGACGGCCACTGGCGGCTTGGTGGCAATTTCTTTGGCGCACTGCATGGCAGCGGCCAGCAGGGCTTCGGGTGAGTCAAACACCTCATTCACCAGTCCATATCCCAGTGCTTTTTGTGCACCCAACCGCCGCCCGGTGTAAGCCAGTTCCTTGACCACGGCGAGTGGTACGAGTTTGGGCAGGCGCTGCAGGGTTCCCACATCAGCCACCATGCCGATATTGATTTCCTGAATGCAGAAGAAGGCGTCTGTCGTTGCATACCGGATGCAGCAAGCCGTGACCATGTCCACCGCACCCCCAATGCAGCCACCCTGTATGGCCGCAATCACCGGGATGCGCAGGGTCTCCAGCTTGGTAAAGGTTGCCTGCAGGGCGCTGATCAGGTCGAACATCGCAGCCCGCCCTTCGGGGCTCTGGTCGTCCATCAAGGCGCCGCTGAATGTTTCCAGTGCCATGCCAGCGCTGAAATGCTTGCCCGTGCTGGAGATCACCAGCACTCGGGCAGCATTGTCTTTGTGGAGATGGTCAAGCACCGCATCCAGTTCCCGCCAGAAGGTCGGGTGCATGGTGTTCATCACCTCGGGCTTGTTGAGCACCAGATGGGCGACGTGTTCGGCGACAGTGAGTGAAAAGCAGGTGAGTGGGGAGGGCGGTTTGTTCATGGCCACACTTTAAATCACCGTATGCAATCCACCCAGTCACACCTGAGACGTTGTTTGATATGTGCCTGCTGGCGCCAATTGACGTACAGGCGTGGAACAAGTATGGCCACGGAACACAGCGGCAGGGCCCACCAGGCGTCAAGAACGAAAGCGGGCAGCCAGCCAACCCAACCCATCAGCCACAGGGTCAGCACGGTATCCCACAGGTGGTACTCCAGTGGATGTTCACCCCGATGAGCCACATGCCATTTCTTGATGCGCTGTAGTTCTGTCAACGGAATGGAGTGCGTCAACCGTGGGTTCATCGGGCCTCCAGTCAGGTGCCCTCAATGTAAGCTGCGTGTAAGTTGATGTCAACTTTCGAAGCTAGGCCATAGCCCATCTCATTGAGAAAAAGCTCAAGCCAGATGAAACACTTGCACCGAACGCCCCAGCGTGACTGCGCTGGTATTCAGGCCAGCGGCTGACGCCGCCGACTGCTCTACCAACGCGGCGTTTTGCTGTGTGACGGTATCGAGCTGGGTTACGGCCTCGTTGACCTGGGCAATGCCCAAAGCCTGTTCCCGCGTGGCATTGCTGATGGACTTGATCAGATCGCCCACCTGCTTGACTGACTGCACCACCTCATCAATGGTATTGCCTGCATTGGTCATTTGCTGCATTCCCTCGGAGACTTGACCTGCAGACTGGGCAATGAGTTGGCGAATTTCCTTTGCTGCCACTGCGCTACGCTGAGCCAGGGCACGTACTTCAGAGGCAACCACAGCAAAGCCGCGTCCCTGATCTCCAGCCCGGGCCGCCTCCACCGCGGCATTCAACGCCAGTATGTTGGTCTGGAACGCGATGCCTTCAATCACGCCGATGATTTCCTGCACCTTGCCGGATGAAGTCTCGATGGCCTGCATTGCGAGACCGACTTTGTGAACAGCGTCTCCCCCTTTGGCCGCCACGTCTGTACTCTTTGTACTTTGGGTTGACACCTCAGCGGCTGTGCTGGCGGTTTGCCGGACCGTGCTGGAGATTTGCTCCATGGACGCCGCGGTTTGCTCCAGGCTGCTGGCCTGTGATTCGGTACGCGCTGAAAGATCCATGCCGCCTGCAGCGATCTCTGCTGCGGATTGGGTAAAGCTCGCAATTTCACCGCGCACGTCCCCCACAACCGCTTGCAGATTGATCTGGATCTGGCGCAAGCTGCGGATCAATGCCCCCATGGGTGGCGCAAAGTCACTGGCAACAGCTGTGGTCAGGTTGCAACCGGCCAGATCGTTGGCAAATCGCTGGGCCTCGCTGACGGCCACGGTAAAGCTTCGATGAAACCACAGCAACGTCAGAGTGGCACCCACAAGCAATGCCGTGAACTCCGCGCCGAAGGCTGCCAGCCCTTGTAGCCCCAGAACGCGTGGAAGCATTCCAGCCCCTGCCATGCCGGTCAGCGCCATTCCGATCCGGCCGGTTGGTGATATTCGGTGAAAGGCACTCACCAAACCACGAATCCCTTTATGGCGTATTTCGCCGCCATGCAGGTGAAAGGGCAAGTCCCCCGATTCGCCTGCCGCGTTCATCCTGGCATAGAGCGCCTCAGCTGCCTGGATGTCCTGACGGGAAGGCTTGATCCGCACCGACATGTAGCCCCTGGGTTTGCCGTTTTGCAGGATGGGTGTGACATTGGCTTGCACCCAGTAATGGTCGCCGTTCTTTCGCCGGTTTTTAACCATTCCCGTCCATGGGGACCCCTTGCCGGCCGTGCTCCACAGATCTTTGTAGGCTGCCGGTGGCATATCGGGATGGCGAACGAGGTTGTGGTTCTGGCCAATCAATTCCTCGTAGGTGTAGCCACTGACTGCAACAAAAGCATGATTGCAGTGGGTAATGATGCCTTTGGTGTCAGTCATCGACACCAGCATGTGTTCAGCCGGGTAGTCAAACTCCTGCTGGGTGACTGGCAAGTTCATGCGCATGATGGGTTTTTCCTCGGAATACAAGATCCGCCAACGTTGCACCCAATGTATTTGCTATCACAACGGGCAATGCCCAAAAAAGCATGGCAAATTCGGTCTTTTCCTGACCAGAAATCAGCGCTTTTTTTGGCACACTCGACGGGATGCTCAAGAAGATCAGCGTTGAACAACTCAAGGTGGGGATGTACCTCAAGGAGTTTTGTGGCTCGTGGATGGAGCATCCCTTCTGGCGTAGCGGGTTCGTGATCAGTGACCCGAAAGACATTCAGGCCATTCTGGCCAGTAGCATCAAGGAAGTCTGGATCGATACCGGCAAGGGGTTAGACGTGCCTGCAGACCAGTATTCGACATCCGAAGTGCAGGCACAGGTTGAGGTGGAGGCTCAGTTACATGCCGCCGTCAGTACGCCACGCGATACAGCGCCTGTATCGGTTGCGGATGAATTGGGCCGGGCTGCACGTATTTGCAGACAGTCCAGGCAAGCCGTCATGTCCATGTTCGAAGAAGCGCGGATGGGCAAGGCGGTTGACACGGGTGCAGCCCGGCAACTGGTGGAAGACATTACAGATTCGGTGGCCCGCAATCCGGATGCCCTGATCAGTCTGGCGCGACTGAAGACGGCCGATGCCTATACTTACATGCACTCGGTTGCGGTCTGCGCCATGATGGTGGCGCTGGCCCGGCAACTGGGGCTCGATGCGGAGCAGACCCGATTGGCAGGCATCGCCGGCCTGATGCATGACCTGGGTAAGGCGGCCATGCCCATGGACGTGCTGAACAAGCCGGGCAAGCTGACTGAGGCCGAGTTCGCCATCATCAAGACTCACCCGCGAGAAGGTCATCGTCTGCTGCAATCAGGAAACAATGTTGACCCTATCGTGCTGGATGTTTGCCTGCACCATCATGAGAAAACGGATGGCTCAGGATACCCGGACGGGCTCAAGGGCGATGACATCAGCCTGTTCGCCAAAATGGGTGCGGTATGTGACGTGTATGACGCCATCACGTCGAACCGGCCCTACAAATCCGGGTGGGACCCTGCACATTCCCTGCGCAAGATGGCTGAGTGGGCCAACGGGCATTTCGACCCCAAGGTGTTTCAGGCGTTTGTCAGAAGCCTTGGCATTTACCCGGTGGGTTCGCTGGTGCGCATGAGTTCCGGTCGATTGGGTGTGGTGGTGGAGCAAAAAGGCAAATCGCTGACCACACCAATGGTGAAAGTGTTTTTTTCGACCAATTCCAATGACCGCATCGTTCCGCAAATGATCGATTTGTCCCAGCCTAGTACCCGGGAACATATCGTGAGCCGCGAAGACCCCAGCAAATGGAACTTCAAGGACCTCAATGAGTTGTGGT
>JAABRC010000553.1 GCA_011391115.1 Candidatus Egaibacter danicus
CTGCTCAATTGGGACTGGCGCACGAATTCATCGACATCGACAACCCGGCATGACGATGGCTACTCTACCCATCGCCATCACGCAGGGCGATCCCGCCGGGATTGGCCCGGAAATCATCGCCAAGGCATTTCGGGATGCGCCGGATGTGACGCGGGGCTGTTTCGTCGCCGGTGATGTGGCGACCCTGCGGCGGGCGGCGAAATTCATCACTGGCCCGGGGCAGGTTGGCTTGCCGGTTGCCGAAATCCGCACCGCCAGCGAGGCTCTGGAAGTGCCACCCCGTTGCATCCCGGTTTTGCCGGTTTTGCAGGCGCCAGAGCTGGTGCAAGTCGGTGTGATCAGCGCCAGCGCCGGGCGAATGGCTGCCGACTGCGTGACCTGGGCCGCACGGGCTGCATTGCGCGGGGATATTGCAGCTCTGGTGACCGCACCCCTGCATAAAGAGGCATTGGCCGCGGCAGGCGTTGACTTTCCGGGACATACCGAATTGCTGCAAGCCGAGGCGGCGGCCCATCTGGGCCGGCCGGTGCAGGAGGTCCCGGTACGCATGATGCTGGCCAATGACGAGCTGAAAACGGTGCTGGTGAGCATTCACCTGTCGCTACGCGAAGCCATTGCCGCTGTGACCACCGACAACGTCTTGCAGACCTTGCGGCTGACCCATGAGTTCCTGCTGCGCACGTCAACGCCGGGCCAGACGCGTCGGCGCATTGGCGTCGCCGGGTTGAATCCGCATGCCGGTGAAGGTGGCCTGTTTGGCCGGGAAGAACTGGACATCATCCTGCCCGCCATGGCGCAAGCCAGACGTGAAGGCATCGATGTTCAGGGCCCGTTTGCGCCCGACACCGTTTTCATGCGTGCGCGTGCCCGCGACGCCCAGCCGGGGGAGTTTGACGTGGTGGTGGCGATGTACCACGATCAGGGGCTGATTCCGGTGAAATACCTGGGGGTGGAGAAGGGTGTCAACGTGACCATTGGCCTGCCACTGGTGCGAACCAGCCCGGATCACGGCACGGCTTTTGACATTGCCGGAACGGGCCAGGCAGATGCCTCCAGCCTGATTGAAGCCATCCGCATGGCGCGTCAGCTGGCGCTATAAAAAAAGCGACCCCTTGTCCGAAAACAAGGGGTCGCTCTTGCGACTTCTTTACGATTGAATAGCGTTCAGATCACTTATTTTTTCAGGTTGTCGCGAATTTCGCGCAACAGCAAGACGTCTTCCGGTGTCGGTGCTGGCGCTGCTGGGGGGGCTTCCCGTTTCATGCGGTTCATTTGCTTGACCATCATGAAAATGATGAACGCCAGGATGATGAAGTTCACTGCAATGGTAATGAAGTTGCCGTATGCGAACACAGGAACCCCCGCCTTTTTCAGGTCAGCGAGCACCATGGCCGTCCCCGCAGGAACTTTGCCCAGTACAACGAACATGCTGGAGAAGTCCAGGTTGCCAATGACCGCGCCGACTATCGGCATGATCAGGTCAGCAACCATGGAGTCCACGATCTTGCCGAACGCTCCGCCAATGATCACACCGACCGCCAAGTCCATCACGTTGCCTTTCAGGGCAAATTCCTTGAATTCAGACATCATGCTCATGATTAAACCTCCTGGGTTGATTTATTGAAGTGGCGAGTATCTCCGAGTTCCATACCCTGTCAAGCCCCGACGGTGTCGCGTTTTGGCTGGAACGGTCAGTTACAATCTTGGGCTAGCCCTAGTAGTGATGTTTTCATTGAGGATTCCCATGAGTGACACCCCAGTCGACACCAGCAAACGCACGTGGATGATTGCGTCTGGATGCGCAGGCGTGGTGGGCGGCGCGTTCACCGCCGTGCCGTTCGTCAGCAGCTTTCAGCCTTCGGAGCGAGCCAAGGCCGCCGGCGCTGCCGTAGAAGTCGATATCGCCGCCATCAAGCCTGGTGAAAAAATGACCGTGGAATGGCGGGGAAAACCCGTGTGGATTGTGCGCCGCACGCCCGAGCAACTGGCTGCTTTGCCCAAGCTGGATGCGCAATTGGCCGACCCCAAGTCCGAGCGCAAGCCTGCTGACCAGGCGCCTGAGTACGCGCGTAATGAAAACCGGTCCATCAAACCCGAATATCTGGTGGCAGTGGGTATTTGCACCCACTTGGGATGCTCGCCGTCGGATAAATTCACAACGGGACCGCAACCCTCACTGCCGGATGACTGGCAAGGCGGCTTTTTCTGCCCCTGCCATGGCTCTACTTTTGACCTCGCGGGTCGGGTTTTCAAGAACAAGCCAGCGCCTGACAACCTTGAAGTTCCACCCCATATGTATCTCTCTGAGACAAAGTTGCTCATTGGCGAAGACAAGAAAG
>JAABRC010000554.1 GCA_011391115.1 Candidatus Egaibacter danicus
CCTTCATGGTGGCCGTTGAGACCGAGTGGGAATGGGCGTCGCGTCGCATCGTGCTCAGCCAGACCGTGCCCGTTATCCGGGCTGGCCGTGCGCCGAATCTGGGTCGCCTGGTCCAGTTTCCGTGTAGAGGACATTACGAGCTCATGGCCGTGCGGCTTTCAAGCGGTTTCCCCCTGGGCCTGATTCGTGCTCATCACACGATGTCACGACCCAAAGTTCACTTGCGCGTGCTGCCGCAGGCGCAGATTGTGCGCTGGCCGCTGCCTTGGGATGTCGCTGAAGACCCATTGGGCGAGTTGACCACGCGCAGGATGGGTCAGTCTTTTGAGCTGGGCATGCTGCGTCCCTATCAGCATGGTGAATCTGTTGGCAGGGTGAGCTGGCGTGCTTCCGCACGCGTGGGTGAGCTGGTCATTCAGCATTTTCAGCAAAGCGGCTCCATTCGCCTGCGCGTGGTGGTGGAAGTTCCGCGTGAGCCATCACTGGGAAACCCCGACAGCGCTGGCGAACAAGCCCTTCGCCTGGCTGCGGGTGTGTGTGATGCCGCGCTTGAGAATGCGGCGCAATTATTTGTCTATCTGGAGCAAGACGCAACGCCTCTGCGAGAGGGTGCGTCCGTCAGGCGCGCACTGGCAGAGGCCCTGCCTTCGGCGGCAGGTTTTTTTCCGGCCATCGCGCGGGTTGCCAGTGATACGGCGCCGGGTGAGCAAGTCGCCGTGGTGGTGAGCAGTTCATGCCCCGAGGGTGAACTGAAGGCGTCTTTGTCAGCGTTGGCGGCGCAGGGCTGCGGGGTCATTGTCTGCATTGCACTGGGGCGGCGCTCGACCCCTCCAGAGATGGCGCAGGCGCGCAAGCTGCAGCAGGCTGTTGAGCAGGCAGGCTTCGCCACATTCATGAAGGCAGCATGAAGGCGACGCGGGCCGCTCCAGTACAGGCTGATGCATCTCCCCCGCTGAACAGCCGGGCGGTTGTTGCACTGACCGGCATGAGTTACCTCTTTGTCGGGCTCGGGTTCTCTTACCTGGACAGGCGTTTCGACTCGTTTGGCCTGGAGGGCTTCTTGTGGTTTACCTGGGCGCTTTTAGGGTTCGGCGCAGGAACCTTGCATGTGAACAAGCCAGCTGCGTTCGGTCAGACCCAGTGGGTGGTACTTGGTTGGCTGGGTTTTGTGCTCGCTGTATTTCCCGGCTTTGCCATGTTCAACCTGCTCCGGTGGGCAAGCCTGACGCTGATGATCGTCCTGGGGGCGCGTGCGGCCATATTAAAAACGCGGCGTGACTTTTACATGACTTTGATAGTCGTTTTTGTCGTGAGCCTGATGGTCGGCACGCACGGCAATGCCGACTGGACCTTGTGGTTCTACCTGGGCCCGGCCTGGGTCTGTGGCGGATTGGCGTTGGCCTGGGAGCACGCCATTGGTGTACCCATTTCACGATGGACCAAGATGTCCATGACACTGGGGTTCATCAGTATTTCCTTCCTGTTGACGGTGGTGCTTTTCTTCTTTGCACCCAGGCCGGCGATTCTGGGATTTGGCTTTCTGCCCCCTGGAACGGACACGCCGGGGCTGTTTCAACAATCCGCGGGTGAGGGAGGCAGCAAGCAATCCAAAGGCAACAGTGGCTCATCAGGATCTGGAACAGGTGCGGGGCAGGGAGGTGCGGGCGGGGTGCAGCAAGGCGAGTGGGCGCAAAAGTGGAATGCCATGCTCAAGAGCATGCGCAAATCAATCGCGGATCGCTTCATTCCGCAATGGCAGCGTGGTCTCATGGAAAAATTGCTCAACGCGGTGCAATCACTGGTTGACCTGTTGACCGGCCAGCCGGCTGCTTCCGGTGGGGCGACCGGAGAAGATGGCCAGCCTCAGCACCAGCCTGAGCGTTTGACGTTCAAAGTGAATTGGCTGCTGCTTCTGGCCCTGTTGCTGGCGGGATACCTCCTGTGGCGGCGCAGGTTTCGCCTCGGCGTGGGCATGGCACTGGGGTTTTCAGGGTTGCTGGCAGCACGTTTCCCGGCGCAGTCCATGCGCTTGTCTGCGCAGGCCATGAAATGGTGCCTGCACGTTCAAGGGCACAAGAGAGGCCCGGGTCAATCAGTGCGTGAGCACTGGGTGGCTGCTAGCGGCATTGCTCCGCTGGCCAGACGCTGGTTGGGGTATGCGGTGGAAACCTACTGTGAAACGCGATTTGGCGGCGTGCCAGCCAGTCAGCAGCATGCGCGCGGCATGCACAAGGCCGTGCAGGGCGCGTGCGACATCATGTTGGGAACTGCTCCCGAGTTGAGCAGATAAACATATGAACCAGGACCTTCCCAAGTGGGTGAAGATCATCGGCG
>JAABRC010000555.1 GCA_011391115.1 Candidatus Egaibacter danicus
GCCCATGTCGGCACCGCCATATTCCTCACTGACGGTGATCCCCAGCACACCCAGACTACCCATCTTGCGCCACAGGTCCATGGGAAACTGGTCGCTGCGGTCGATTTCAGCGGCGCGTGGCGCGATCTCAGCCTGCGCGAATTCGCGCACGGTGTCGCGCAACGCGTCTATGTCCTCACCCAGCTGGAAGTTGAGTCCGGGCATGTTCATGATGTCTCCAGTTCTTTCTTGTGTCAGTAGGTCTTGGGAACGGGTACCAGCGTCTGCTGCATGACGGCGCAGTCCGTCACCTTGCCGTTGTCGTCCACGTGCACGACGTCTGCCGTGGTGACAATGATGCGCCGGCCGGCTTTCAGCACACGGCCGGTGGCTCGCAGCTCACCGCCAGCGAATGCCGCGAGGAAATTGATTTTGTACTCCACGGTGGTGACTTCCATGCCGTCGGGCGCCACGGTCAACGCCGCGTAGCCGCCTGCAATGTCAGCCAGCGCACCCATGGCACCACCATGAAAACCACCCTGCTGCTGGGTGACTTTCTCCGAGTGCGGTAAAGCAATTTCGCACAAGCCGGGTTCCACGCGAAGCAACTGCGCCCCCAGGTGGCGCATCATGCCTTGCCGCTCGAAACTGGCTTGTACCCGGCGGGTCAATGCACTGTGGTCAACGCCAGACGAAGGGACGGATGGAGTCATGATTCAGGGAAGTTTCAAGTGATTGACGTTTACGTAAACGTCAACTTCACCCCGAATTATGCGCGAAGACCGGCGGGAACACCAATTCAGCTGGCCAGACGGGCTTTTTCCGCCTTGGCCAGGAGCACCCTGGCTTCTTTTTCATGGGTTTTGACTTCGTCCAGATTGGCCACCAGGTCGGCCATCTGCTCTTCCAGTTCCTTGCGGTGTGCCGCCAGCACGGCCAGGAATTTCTTCAACTGTGGCCCGGTGTCGCGCGGGCTGTCATACATGTCGATGATTTCCCGCGCCTCCGTCAGGCTCAGCCCCAGTCGTTTGGCACGCAGTGTGAGTTTCAGGCGTGTGCGGTCCCGCGGGGTGTAGACCCGGCTGCGCCCGCCCGGGCCGGCGCGCTGGGGTTGCAACAGCCCCATGTCTTCATAAAACCGGATGGCGCGGGTGGTCAGGTCGAATTCTTTGGCCAGATCGCTGATGGTGTAAGTCGTCGCCATGGTGTCCCTACAATGCAGTCATTACATCTGACGTTTACGTAAACGTCAAACCCAGGCCGCATCCTACATGAACGCACTCGAACAGGAACTCCACTACCCCAACGGCGACAACATGCCAACGCCTGGTACAGCGATGGAAGTGACCCCGGGGATCAAGTGGATCCGCATGGCGCTGCCCTTTGCACTGGACCACATCAACCTGTGGCTGCTGCGTGATGAGCTGGATGGCCGTCAGGGTTGGACCGTAGTGGACTGCTGCATTGCCAGAGATGAGTCCCGGGCGCAATGGGAGCAAATTTTTAAATCCCAGCTGGAAGGCCTGCCCATATTGCGGGTCATCGTCACCCACATGCATCCCGACCATATCGGGCTTGCCTACTGGCTGTGCGAACGCTGGACCACACCAGCGCACGACTGCCGGTTGTGGATCAGCGCCACCGACTACTGTATGGCTCGTATTGGTTCTTTGGGACCTACCGGATTCGGCGGAGACTCGGCAGCAACCTTCTTTGCATCTCATGGCTTGACCGACCCGGACTCCGTTGCGCAGATCCGTGCCCGCAGCAACTACTTCCCCACACTGGTGCCCGATGTCCCGCGCCAATACCGCCGCATGATGGATGGCGACACCATCACCATCGGCGGGCGTTCATGGGCCTGTATCAGCGGCTATGGCCATGCACCGGAGCACATTGCCCTCTACTGCAAAGAGTTGCGGGTTTTGTTCGGCGGCGACATGATGCTGCCGCGCATCTCGACGAATGTGAGTGTGTATGACCAGGAGCCGGAAGCCAATTCGCTCAGACAGTTTCTGAATTCCATTGACAAGTTCAAGGCGCTCGACGAAGAAACCCTCACCTTGCCATCACACGGCAAGCCGTTTACCGGCTTGCATAAACGCATCCAGCAATTGCACGACCATCACCGTGACCGACTGGCCGAGGTGATGCAAGCCTGCGAAGAGAAACCCTGCAGTGCAGCCGATGTATTACCGGTGCTGTTCAAACGCAAACTGGATCTGCATCAGACGACCTTTGCGATGGGAGAGTCCATCGCCCACCTGCATGCGCTCTGGTTTGACGGCCGCCTGAACCGAACCCGTGACGGCGACGGGGTTTACCGTTTTGCAG
>JAABRC010000556.1 GCA_011391115.1 Candidatus Egaibacter danicus
CATCTGCCGCCGATGTAACGCAGCGTGCCGCCGTGGTGCTGCCCGCAAGCGTGACGGGCGGCGCTCCCTATGTGGGTACGCTGGCCAACGCACCCAAAGTCACCCAAGGCAAGGCACCCGTGGTGGTGTTTTTGCACGGCTCGTCGGGGCTTGGGCTCAAGGCCATTGGCGAATGGCAGTTGTACCTGGCCAGCTTGGGTGTGGCCAGCATCGCGCCTGACTCGTTCGCACTGCCAGACCGCATCACCTACACATCCCCGGTCGGCAAAGACGTGTACGAAAAAATCCACGCCTTGCGCGCGTCCGAGATTCCTCTGGCTCTGCAAGCTTTGCGCAGCGCCCCATGGGCCGACACCACGCGCCTGGTGCTGGCAGGCACCAGTGAAGGCGGCCCTGCGGTGGCGCGCCATGTCGGCAACGAATTCGCGGGTCGCATGCTGTATTCATGGAGCTGTGAAGACAATTATTTTGTACAAAGCCATCGCACCGCAGCCCTGACGCAGCCCGTGCTGAACGTGATGAGCTTGACTGACGTGTACTTCTCGCCCAGCAACCCCTGGCTGGGCAACAGCGCCGCCAAAGGCTATTGCGCCGACGCGCTCAAAGACAACAAGCTGGCCGTGATCGTGCTGATCCCGGGTGCGCCGCACACGCTGCTGAACTTGCCTGCGGCGCGAAACGCGACGGCAAGCTTTGTTCGCGAAGTGCTCAAACCTTGAATACAAAAAAGTCATCAAGGCCACCATCCATCGGGAAGCACTTCGGCGTGGTCGGAGGTAATCAATGGGGTCAGATCCTCATGGCACTACCTTAAGCGATATCCGTTCGGGCTGAGCCTGGCCTGTGTGAGTTTGTCGAAGGGTCGAAGCCCATCGGAGCCCTTCGACAGGCTCAGGGTGAGCGGCGCTTTTTGGCCGGCGTGTTTCCTTAAGGCTGCGCCATCAGGTTCAGACTCCAATCATCACGCGGCCGCTTCGCCACGCGGGTTGGATACGGAAAGCCCGCAGAGAGCCAAGTTTCACCTTTTCCGCCCCAAGTTAGATTCCCTTTAAAATGGACTGATATTCCAATATAAACGACATTCATGTACATCCGAACGCTTGCAAAGACCATTCACGCCGTCAGCGACAGCTTCCCGGTCCTGATGGTCACGGGCCCGCGGCAGGTGGGTAAAACCACCCTGCTTGAGATCTGCGCCAAAGAGGACGCGGCGGCTCAGCGTGGCTACGTCACCCTGGATGACATGGATGCGCGCACCCTGGCGCAGCAAGACCCGGCACTTTTTCTGCAAACCTGGCAGCCGCCGCTGACCATCGACGAGATTCAGTACGCGCCGGCGTTGTTCAGTGCCATCAAGATCATTGTTGACCGGGACAAGCGAAACGGCCTGTTCTGGCTGACAGGGTCGCAGAAGTTTGAACTGATGCGCGGCGTCACCGAGAGCCTGGCCGGGCGCGTGGCCATCATGGACATGCTGGGCTTGTCGCAAGCCGAACGGGATGGGCGCGGCGCTTCTTCGCGTCCGTTTGTGCCCACAGCCGAGTGGGTGGTTGCTGCACGCCTGGCGAGCGTCAATCGACCCAAACCGTTGATGGCCGTGTTTGAGCAAATCTGGCTCGGCTCGTACCCTCGGCTGAACGAGCAAGGGCCCAAGGCGCGGGATGTGTTCTATCGCTCCTACATCCAGACCTACATTCAGCGCGATGTGCAGGATGTGCTGAGGGTGTCCGATCAGACGGCGTTCAACCGTTTTCTGGCTGCTGTGGCGGCGCGCACCGGGCAACTGCTCAACTACGCCAACCTCGCACGCGATGTGGATATCGACAACAAGACGGCCAAGGCCTGGTTGTCGGTGCTGGAGACTTCCGGCCTGGTCTTGCTGCTGCAGCCGTACCACACCAACCTGACCAAGCGGCTGGTCAAAGCGCCCAAGCTCTATTTTCTGGACACCGGCCTAGCGGCGTATCTGACCAAATGGCCCGACGCCGCCTCGCTGGAAGCTGGCAGCATGTCGGGTGCGATGCTGGAAACCTGGGTGGTCAGCGAGGTCGTGAAGAGCTATTGGCACAACGGTCTGCAAGGCAACTTTTACTTCTACCGCGACACCGACCAGCAGGAAGTGGACTTGCTGATCGAATCGGGCGACACGCTGTACCCGGTGGAGATCAAGAAAACCGCTTCACCCTCCCAAAATGCCAGGCGACAGTTTGCCGTGCTTGACAAACTGGGCAAGACCATTGGACCCGGCGCGGTGCTCTGCCTGGTCGAGCGCGACATCCCGCTGTCGCAGAGCGTGACGGCTGTGCCG
>JAABRC010000557.1 GCA_011391115.1 Candidatus Egaibacter danicus
ATGCGGATCCTGCGTGTTTTCGTCATCGGCTGCCTCAGCAGGCAGATAGTCTGCGGTCATGCCACGCGCCGTCAGGGCCCAGCTCTCACCACCATCATGCGTCTGCCACACACCGCCACAGGAAACAGCCACCGTCAGATGTCGGGCATCACGCGGGTCCACCAGCACCGAATGCATGCCGGGGTAATCGTTACCGCCGCCAAACCAGCCCTTTCGCCGGGGCTCTTCCCACAAGGGCTTGTTCAACGCCCAGGTCTGGCCGCCATCTTGCGACTTGAACAGCCCTGCAGGCATGCAACCGGCCCACAAGGTGCCTGGCTCATCCGTACCGCCAGGTGTCAGCGCCCAGATCAGGTCCACGTTCCACGGCGTGGGGTCATCTGCCCAAAAGCCCTGTTCCGGTTTCAGCGGAAAAGCAGGGGCACCCACCTCTTTCCAGGTCGCGCCCCGATCCAGGCTCTTGCGCAACTTCACACCGAAATGCCCCATGCGCAACGCGGCGTACCAGGCGCCATCGCGCGGGTCCGCCAGCGCCTGCGTCACGGGTTCGCCCGCAAAGTGGTGCGATTCGATGGCCCATTGCGCGCCGCTACCGCGAACCACGAACAACCCTTTTCGACTGGCAACCAGCAGTGTTTCCATGTTGATTTTTCTCCTTTTCTCCGGATGGCTAGCCACCCGTGAGCGCCTGAATGACCAGCACACGGTCATCCGGCGCCAGTTGCTGGTTCAGGTTGACACGATCCAGCACCATCTGCCGGTTCACAAACACCGCCACGTGTTTGCGCACCGAGCGCTGGTCGTCAAACACGTAATGCGCCAGTCCTGGCGCCGCTTTCAGCGCTGCCTCCAATACGGAGCGCAGGTTGCCCGGAGCCACCCATTGCGGAGCACATTCCACGTGTCTGCGCAGGCTGGCTGCAAACTCCACCTGCACCATCGGCGCTATTCCTTCAGCAGGAACTGCATCCGGGTGCCGGCCAGGTCCAGTACATCGCGGTCCGCCAGCGCTACAGCCTCAGTGCCTATCGGCTCCCCGTTGAGCGTGGTCCGGGCAGTGCCGTCCATGTGGGCAACGTAATAACCATTGCGCCGGTGCGACACGGCCACCACTGCCACACCGGGTTTGCCAAAGGTGGTCACCGCCTTGACCACGGGCACTTCCAGCCCGGCAGACGAGCCCGAAAGCACCTGGAAGCTGGCGTGGCGCAGGCTGCTGCCAGCCAGCGGATTGATCACATCCAGCTTCATGGTCGACGTGATGCCACCGGAATCTGGCGGCTCCGACGAGCTGAGATACTGGATGCGAAACTTGCCAATGGCGATGACGTCCTGATCCGCCAGCCGCTGGCGGACAATCATTTTGCCGTTGAGGTAGGTACCGTTGGTGCTGCGCAGGTCTTCAACATACACGTCCATCAGGCCATGCAGCTCGAATGCGCAATGCTCGCCGCTGACAGCCATGTTCTCCAGCACGATGTCGTTGTGCAGTTTGCGCCCGAGCGTGGTCCGGTTCTTGTGCAGATACACATGCTGAATCTTGACTCCTTCGACCGACACAATCAGTTGCGGCATAAATACTCCGGGTTCGGCGCAAGCCCTCCCTTGACCGACTGCGGGACCGCGACACGGCATGGTAATGCGACGGCTGTCACCCGGCAAGCCCCGCAACCCTGAGCGTGAACCTGGTTACAGGATTTACAGCAACAAACCGCCGAAATGCCGCGCAAACCGCTGGGCCTCTTCCGCGCTGAGCTTGTCACCCACAAATATCTCCACTCCCCGCAACATCTTGCGCAGGTCAGCTGGACTGCTGCACTGGTCGATGGCTGCGCAGATAGGGCCAGCAGCGGCGGCCAGTCGTTCCAGGACAAAATTGGAGGCTTCCTGACGCACCCTGGAAAATTCTTCCGGGCTGGTAGCCGGCCGGGGAGGATCAGCCTCGTCGGCAGCCACAAAACCAGGCGCCGCCGGCTCCGGCAAGGTCACCACCGCGTTCGTTGACTCAATCAATGCGAGCAACCGCAACTGGTCCAGCGCGGGCTCCAGTTCACCCATGCGGACGAACGCACCCAGGTCGTTTACGGTCTTCCTGCCGTCCACCATGATCAGCAGGCGCCGCTGGCCGGCGGAGATGTTGCCGCTGCGCTGGGCAACTTCGGCCCTGCCCTTGTCGGTCTTGAAATAAATGGTTCCGGGATTCATTCAGCCGGATTATGCTTGCCCGAAGCGGGTCTTCCGGCCAGCTGGGGGACAATGCGCGCTTGACCATTGAACCTGACATCCTCAACATGAAAATT
>JAABRC010000558.1 GCA_011391115.1 Candidatus Egaibacter danicus
GGCCCGGTCTCGCGGGAGAAGGATCGTTTCGAACTTTGGTTTTGGAGAGGCGGATCAGACGGATCGGTTCAACGCGTCACCGTGCCTGGACTTGACGACTTGGGCCACGCGGAAGGTGTGTGTTCCGCCCTGATTGATGGCAAACAGAAAATCATCATTGTTTGCGACGACGGAAGCCGTAAAGACCAGCACTATGCACGATTCATTCTGCTTGAACCCGCTCAGCTGAATATTGCTCCTTGAAATTAGCCTCTTGCGCTTCGCTTGAAAGTAGAGTTTCAAAGTTACCCAACAACTGTGTAATGAAGTCGGGGCGAGGGTGTCCGTCAAAAGCGAATGGCTGCATCGGTGAAAAACCTGGACCGGCAACGCGTTTGCCGCCATTCAAGCGGAAGGAAATTTGTGCTACGCCATCGCGGGATCACAGCAACCAATCAGGCCTCAGTAGAAGGACCAGGCCCAGCGCCAGCATCACCAGCCCGCTCAGAAGTTTGAGCCATCTGCCGGTGTTTTCGGTCAGCTTGCGGTGGCTCAGGGCCACCACGGCGACGGTCACCATCAGGGTGTCATCGGCCAGGTAACCCAGGATGTACAGACCCAGATAGGCGTAGTGCGCCGCCGCGCCAACGCCCTGTTGGGTCAGTACGGCGGTATAGAGTGCAGGCAAGCCCGCAGTGCACAGCAGTTCGACGAAATTTACCACCACCGCCAGCACCGCCACCGCCAAGAGGGAACTGGGTAAAGCCTTCGCCCCCAGCACGCCACGAACCCGGCTGTAAATACCCGGCTTGGCGGACTCGGGAATCGACAACGAAAACCCCCGGCCCCAAGCCATGAAGTCCTTGACGTTGACCGCACCGATCAGCAAGGCCAGACTGGCGAGCGCCCAGCGCACTGGGGTGGACAGGCCGACCGCCAGGAAGATATTCAGCCAGGCCGCCATGAAGGCGTAGTAAACGGCACCGCTGACCAGCACAAAGGTGCCGGCCACCATTGCCATGCGCCGCCGGTTGTGCAATCGCATCAACAAGGAGAGCAAAAACAGCAGTACCCACATGGCGCAGGGGTTAAAACCATCTAGCAGGCCCAGCGCCAACGTGAACAGTGGCAGGCCCAGATGCGAGGCGCTGAGTGTGCCAAACAGGCGGCTTTTGACATGGTCGGGAGGCTGCGCTGCGCCTTGGTCGATCCAGGCCAGCAGGTCAGGGCCGCTGTCAGCGGCGCTGCCAAAGCCGACCAGCACGCGCCCGGCCATGCTGAAGGTGGGCACTCCCGGCGGCCAGACACCGTTGCTGCGTGACAGCGCAATCAATTCGTCGCGCGCGGTAGGGTCCTGGTCCACTGCCCGCAGAGACACCTTCAGATGCGGTCGTTCACGAGCGATCTGTTCCAGAAACTGTTTGGCATCGGCGCAATGCGGGCAGCCGTCGCGCACGTACACAACCAGTTCGTGATTGACTGAATGCAGAGAAGCGTCGGCATTGGCTGGTTCTGTGCCTGCCAGGGCCACGCCAAAGAGTACCCCGGTCCACGCCCAGCCAAGCCAAAAAGCGATTAGCAGATAGAGCCGAGGAAGCAGGTTAAGCACGGTAACACCTCTCAGAAATGTCATTTTTAAGCAAAACAGCCGGTTTTGCCAGTCCTGCTGCGCGAATCATGTGTAACTGGCCGATGGGATGTGTGAGGCGCGGTTGCGGCGACTATTGGATTTCTAGAAACCCGCCGTTCGTGGTCTTCAGCTCCCGCTTCAGACATATCCCAGACTTTTCAGCCGTCAATGTCGTCAATATGATTCAGTCGAGGTGAAATGAAGGACCGCTTACAGAACTCCGCCATCAATCCGGCGAGCATCACTTATTGGGTTCAACGACCGGTATCGTGTAGACATTTGGGTGAATTCAAATTCGGCTTTTGGCACGTAGCCGAATGCCAAGAAGGGCTTCTGAGTGGAGTCGAAATGGGGTACCAGTAAGCTGACGTTCGTGACCGGCGGCAATGCGCCAAGCGGACGGTGCAAATTTTCAATCGCTCGCTGGCTCTCCTACCGACGTCCAGGCCGTGTGATCATGCTCACAGCACATCACGCAGCCGGTGGTACAGCGTGCCCAGCACCAGGCTGGGCATGCGCAACAGCGGCCCGCCCGGAAAACGGCGGTGCTGCAATTGGGCAAACAGGTCGAACTGCCCGGCCTGGCCCGCCACCGCCTGCGCCACCAGTTGCCCTGCCAGCCCGGTGAGCGCTACGCCATGGCCGCTGAAACCCTGCAGGTAGTACAGGTTGTCGCCC
>JAABRC010000559.1 GCA_011391115.1 Candidatus Egaibacter danicus
CCCAGCAGCACTTGCAGCACGCCCTCAGGCAATCCCGCCTGGCGGTAAATATCTTCCGCCAGTTTTGCGGAGAACGGGGTGACCTCGGACCCCTTCGCCACTACCGTATTGCCGGCCAGCAAGGCCTGGGTCGCCTGGTTCATGACCAGTACGAACGGGCCATTCCACGGCGTGATCAAGCCGATGACACCGAGCGGTTTGTACAGGATGCGCAATTGTTTCATCATCCCCAATATGCCGTGTATCTTGCGTTTGCGCGGCTTGAGGAACTTCTCTGCGTTCTTGGCGTAATAGCAAAGTTGGTCGGCCACCGAAAATACTTCCATGCTCATGGCGTCCGTGCGGGCTTTGCCGGTTTCCTTAAGCACCGTCTCGATGATCTCATCCTGACGCGCGATGACGATTTTCAGCGCACGTTCGACGATCGCCGCGCGCTCTTTCATGCTGGTGGCGGCCCAGGCGGGTTGCGCTGCCCTGGCCTTGGCGATGGCCTTGACGACATCATCTGTATTGGCGCAGACCAGCTCGCCCGTGCGCTCCAGCGTGACCGGGCTGCGCAGCTGCAAGTGACGGCGGGAGTCATTGGATTCGATCGGTTCGTAGATGGACATGGCGTACTCCTCGTGTGAAGCCGATAAACTAATGGCCATTAGTTAGACTGTCAATGTCTTTTGCGACCGCCACGACTGACCAATGAAGTCAAGGGGGAGAAAGGGCCATCGTGGCGTGTAACGCTGGGACTTGCCCAGTCTCCATTACAAGCAAGGTTGAATGTGGAATAATGCGCCGCTTCCTCACCCAAGACCCAAGCAGTCACTGAGCGAATGACGATGTCGCCAACGCTACTTCTTATTGTCTATTGCCTGGCCATTGCGGGATTCTCGCTGATGGGCGGCCTGTTGCCGACCTGGATCAGGATGACACACACACGTACCCAGGTGGTGATGAGTCTCGTCTCCGGACTGATGCTCGGCGTGGCGTTCTATCATCTGCTGCCGCACAGTGTGGCGCTGGCGGGTGGCTCACGTGGCATAGACGCTGCGGTCTGGTGGGTGATGATCGGTCTGATTGTCATGCTGCTGCTGCTGCGTGTGTTCCATTTTCACCAGCACGATTTCAGCAAGGAAGAAGGAGTTCAACACGATCACCATCACCATCACGATGAGCATGACAGCCCGGTGCATGGCCTCAGTTGGGTGGGGCTTGCGCTAGGCCTGGCAGTGCACACGCTGATTGATGGTGTGGCCCTCGGCGCGGTGATGCATGCGGGCAGTCCGGCGGGCGGGCTGATCGGGATAGGCGTGTTTCTCGCCATCCTGCTGCACAAGCCGTTGGACGCCATGTCCATCGTCACCGTAATGCAAGCCGGTGGCTGGAGCTGGCAAGCCCGCGCGGCCGCCAATCTGATATTTGCTCTCATGTGCCCGCTGGGTGCACTGCTGTTTTTCTTCGGCGTGGATGTTTTGGCCGACAGTCGCAACCATGTGGTCGCAGCCGCATTGGCCTTCTCGGCGGGGGCGTTTATTTGTATCGCCCTCAGTGACCTGCTGCCCGAGGTGCACTTTCACAGTCACGACCGGGCCAAGTTGACCCTGGCTTTTCTGCTGGGTATTGTCGTGGCCTACGGGATTGGCAGTGTGGAACCCGCCGGCTTTCACGCTGACACCCAGGAGTCGGAGGCACTTCAGTATGGTTAAACGCATTATTTACCCGCCGATCTGGCTGCTGCTGGGCCTGATCGCGATCTTCGTTTGCAATGAGTATTATCCGGGACCACGTTTTACCAGCCTGGCGGGACAGCTTGCCGGGGGCGTGTTCATTATTATCGGCCTGCTGTTGCTGGTGATTGCCAATGGCTTGTTTAACCGCGCGGGTACAGGTGTCATACCATTTCGGAATGTGTCCGCACTGGTGACAAACGGGATTTTTCGCTATACGCGCAACCCCATGTATCTGGGCATGGTGGCCGTACTGTTGGGCTGCGCCATCACTGTGGGCGCCAGTATGGCGCTGATTATTCCCCCGCTGTTTGCGGTCATTGTTGAGCTGCGCTTTATTCGACCCGAAGAGGCCATGCTGCGGGACTTGTTTCCTGAGCAGTATCCTGCCTATTGCGCGCGCGTCAGGCGTTGGATTTAGCCAGAAAAGTGTCTAAGCTGGGAGGGTCTGGCATATGACCGCCGCAGCATGGGGCGCGCCAGCGCATTTGTTGGGACGGCTACCCGGGAGAGAGTATGAACAAGAATTTTGTTGCTGGTCTATGCCTGTTGACCCTGTCCAGTGCTG
>JAABRC010000560.1 GCA_011391115.1 Candidatus Egaibacter danicus
CATGGTGGGGGTCGTTGGTTCGAGTCCAATCGCGCCTACCAAAATGCCCTTGTAATTCATTGAGTTACAAGGGCATTTTGCTTTCTGGGATTTGGCTAAATCCCAGGCACTGTTTTTTCACGCGCGATCTGACGTTGTACAGCGCTGAGTGCATGGCCAGCTGGCCCGTTCTCCGGCATCGGGAAAACCCATGAAGCGGTTGTCAGCTTCGGTTTTTAGAATGTGCCGTATCCTTTGCCCCGTCGACGGGCTCTGAACCGTCCCATTCTGAAAGATTTTTCGTGCAAAAAAACAAGGCCGAGGCCGGCTCTTCTCCTGCAGGCGTGGTGCGGGTGATCAAAAAATACCCGAACCGCCGTCTGTACGACACCGACACCTCGTCCTACATCACCTTGGCCGAGGTCAAGTCGTTGGTCATGGACAACGAGCTCTTTGTGGTTCGCGACGCCAAGACCAACGATGACCTGACGCGCAGCATCCTGTTGCAGATCATTCTGGAAGAGGAAACCGCAGGCGTGCCGATCTTTACCGAGCAGGTGTTGGCCAACATCATTCGCTTCTATGGTCATGCCATGCAAGACTTCATGGGGGCGTATCTGGAGAAAAACGTCCAGATATTCATGGACCTGCAGCACAAGATGACCGAGCAGTCCAGCGGCTTGAACCCGGAAGCCTGGAAGCAATTCATGAATGTGCAGTCGCCCATGATGCAGGGGATGATGGGTACTTACATGGAGCAGTCGCGCACCGCTTTCACGCAAATGCAGGAGCAGATGCAAAAGAACAGCGAACAAATGATGGCTGCCCTGGGTTTGAAGCGGTAGATGGCCGCTGCGCCCTGGCGGCGTGTGCGGTTGCGGGCAGTCTGAGACAATTGGTCCATGAATGAAACTGTTGCCACACCGGGCGCTGCCGCGCCGAAAGTCGGTTTTGTCAGTCTGGGCTGCCCCAAAGCGCTGACCGACTCCGAACTCATCCTGACCCAGCTGAGCGCTGAGGGCTACCAAACCTCCAAAACGTTTGCCGGCGCCGATCTGGTGATCGTCAACACGTGTGGCTTCATTGACGATGCTGTCCGTGAAAGTCTGGACACCATTGGCGAGGCTCTGGCCGAAAATGGCAAGGTGATCGTGACGGGTTGTCTGGGTGCCCGTACCGGCGACGACGGCGATAACCTGGTGCGCAAAATGCACCCAAGTGTGTTGGCCGTCACGGGTCCGCACGCCACGCACGAGGTCATGACGGCGGTGCACCTGCATCTGCCCAAGCCGCACGATCCGTTTGTGGACTTGGTTCCGGCCCAGGGTATCAAGCTGACGCCGCGCCACTACGCCTATTTGAAGATCAGCGAGGGCTGTAACCACCGCTGCACTTTTTGCATCATCCCGTCCATGCGGGGTGATTTGGTGAGTCGGCCCATTGGCGATGTGCTGACCGAGGCGCGCAAGCTCTTTGAAGCGGGCGTCAAAGAGTTGCTGGTGGTCAGTCAGGACACGTCTGCCTATGGCGTGGACATGCAATACCGCACTGGTTTTTGGGATGGAAAACCGGTCAAAACGCGCATGCTGGACTTGGTGCGTTCCCTGGGCGAGGTGGCCAAGGGCTATGGTGCCTGGGTGCGCTTGCATTACGTGTATCCCTACCCGCATGTGGACGAGATCATTCCGCTCATGGCGGAAGGTTTGTGCCTGCCGTATCTGGATGTGCCCTTGCAACACAGCCACCCCGATGTGCTGCGCCGCATGAAGCGACCCGCCAGTGGTGAAAAGAACCTGGAGCGCATCGCACGTTGGCGCGAGTTGTGCCCGGAGATCGTGGTGCGCAGCACCTTCATTGCCGGCTTCCCGGGCGAGACCGAGGCCGAGTTCGATCACCTTCTCGAATTCCTGCGCGAGGCGCGCATCGACCGCGCAGGTTGTTTTGCCTATTCACCGGTGACGGGTGCAGTGGCCAACGACTTGCCGGACGCGGTGCCCGACGCTTTGCGTGAAGAGCGCCGTGCGCGCTTCATGGCGGTGGCCGAATCGGTGTCTGCCGACAAGCTGCAACAGCGTGTGGGTGCGACCATGCAGGTGCTGGTGGATTCAGCACCCGGCATGGGAAAGAAAGGTGGCGTTGGCCGCAGCTATGCCGATGCGCCCGAGATCGATGGGGTGGTGCGTTTGCTGCCGCCCGAGAAGATCAGCAAGACCTTGAAGGTCGGTGAATTCACCAAGGCGCGCATCGTCGCAGCGCAGGGACACGATTTGTTGGCGGTCCCGATTTGATGACAGAGG
>JAABRC010000561.1 GCA_011391115.1 Candidatus Egaibacter danicus
TGGGTTCTTCAATGCCCGCAGCAACAATGCCCCTTGGCCGGTGGTACTTGAATGAGCGTGCAACCAGGTGGATGCCATGGGCCAGCAGTGTGGCCGCCACGGTGTCGCCTGCGAAACCTGTCAGCGTCTTGCCGTTGTAGGTAAATGTCCGGGTCTGGTCGCGCCGGATGCGGCCACCCTGCGTTGTGCGGAAAGCGCCGCCGGAGTTGGAGGGAGCACTCATGACGGGGGCCTCTCCCGCGCAGGCGCGACCGACAGAATGTCATGCGTGACCGTGTTGCGTTTCACCACCAGCCAGCGTCGACACGCCAGCGTGTGTTGCCAGAATTCGGTGTGTTCACCTTTCGGGTTGTTGCGCATGTAAACAGCTTCAACCCACGCATCGTGGTGCTCGGCATCGAGCGGCGGGTAGGTTTTGGTCGCGTCGCCAAAGTAACTGAACTCTTCGTGATCGCGAACGCCGCAATAGGGGCAGTTGATTCTCAGCATGGTGGTCTGGTGCCTTACTGGAGGTGGTTGTAAGGACCGTAGCCGGCCTCGTCGATGTAGCGGCCTTTTGCAAACCGGTCCATCGTGAAGCCTGCGTTGTAGGGGTGTGGCGAGTCGTTGGCGATGGTGTGCGCGAAACACCAGCCCGAGGCCGGTGTAGCCTTGAAGCCGCCGTAGCACCAACCCCCGTTGAGGTACAGACCCGGCACCGGCGTGGTGGTGATGATGGGGCTGCCATCGGGTGTCATGTCCATGATGCCGCCCCAATGGCGAAGCAGTCGCAGCCGCGCTGCAAACGGGATGAGGCTGACCAGCCCTTGTGTGGTCTCTGCCACGTTGGGCAGGTTGCCGCGCTGGGCATAGCTGTTGTAGCGGTCCAGGTGGCCACCAAACACCAGTCCACCCTTGTCGGATTGGGACACATAGAAATAAGTGGCAGACCAAACGACAACGTGGTTGACCACGGGCTTGATGGATTCACTGACAAAGGCCTGCAGCACATGGCTCTCAATCGGCAGACGCAAGCCCGCTTTTTGCGCCAGCACCGAGGTGTGCCCGGCCACGGCTACGGCCACTTTGCCGGCGCCAATATTGCCGCGTGTGGTTTTGACCCCCACAATTTTTTCACCGGACCAGATGTAGTCCAGCACTTCACAGTTCTGGATGATGTCCACGCCCAACTGATCCGCCGCACGCGCGTAACCCCAGGCCACAGCGTCGTGACGTGCGGTACCTGCATCAGGCTGCAGCATGCCACCGTAGATCGGGAATCGGGCCTGCTCCGAAAAGTCGAGATAGGGCGCTTCCTTCATCACCTCTTCACGCGTCAAAATCTCGGCGCGGATGCCGTTCAGCCGCATGATATTGGCGCGGCGAATCAGTCCGTCCAGCGCAGCCTGCGAGCACGCGGCAAACAGGTAACCCCGCGGTGAAAACATGACGTTGTAGTTCAGGTCTTCCGACAGGCCACGCCACAACGACATGGAATGCTCGTAGAACGCCGTGTTGTCCTGCATCATGTAGTTGGAGCGCACGATGGTGGTGTTTCGACCCACGTTGCCCGAGCCGATGTAGCCTTTCTCAAGGATGGCGATGTTGCGGACACCATGGTTCCTGGCCAGGTAATACGCCGTGGCCAGGCCGTGCCCACCGCCACCAATGATGACAACGTCGTAGGTTTTTTTGGGCTCCGGGTCACGCCACGCGCGCTCCCAACCCTTGTGCCCGCCCATGGCGTGCTTGAGCAGGGACCAGACAGAATATCGTTCGCCCATATTCACAATCTCGCTCACATCCTCATGCGCCTGGCTTCCGGATCAAATGGCGGGTCCATTTGCAGGCGCGCCGGTCGGCGCTCGCCCAGAATTTCGATCTCCAGTTTGATGCCGGGCTTGATCAATTCGGTGGGCAAGTAACCCTGCGCCAGTGACTGGTCCACATAGTGGCCGTAGCCACCGGAGGTGACCCAGCCTGCCACCTTGCCGTCCACCCAGATCGGTTCGTCGCCCATCACATCGGAGTCGGTGGCGTCCACGACCATGAAGACGCGGGTCTTTTTCGGACCTTCTGTCTTTTCCTTCAGCGCGGCGGCTTTGCCAATGAAGTCGGGTTTGTCCAGTTTGATGAACCGGTCCAGTCCGGCTTCAAACGGTCCGTAGATCGGGCGGAACTCGCGGTACCAGGTGCCAAAGTTTTTCTCCAGCCGCATACACAACAGGGCGCGCATGCCGAAGTTCCTAATGCCCAGATCCTTGCCAACTGCCATGATGCTTTGGTACAGGCG
>JAABRC010000056.1 GCA_011391115.1 Candidatus Egaibacter danicus
GCTTGGCGGGCGGCTGCGTGACCGACTGCCGGTGGCGTGGACCCTGGCCTCTGGTGATACCGGGCGCGACATTGAAGAGGCGCAGCGCATGCTGCAGCTGCGCCGGCACCAGATCTTCAAGCTCAAGATCGGCCGCCGTTCGGTGCGCGACGACGTAGCGCACGTTGCGGCCATCAAGAAGGCGCTGGGCGACCTGGCCTCGGTGCGTGTGGATGTGAACATGGCCTGGAGCGAGCTGGAGGCCCAGCAAGGGCTGGCTGGCCTGGTTGACGCCGGCTGCGAACTCGTCGAGCAGCCCGTGGCCAGTGTCGATGCACTGGCACGGCTCACGGGCAAATACCCGATCGCGGTGATGGCCGACGAATCCCTCGTCGGCCCCGAAAGTGCCTTCGCCTTGGCACGGGTGGCCGGTGCCCATGTGTTCGCCATCAAGACGGAGCAGTCCGGTGGCCTGCAGGCAGCCCAGCGCGTGGCGGCCATTGCCGATGCGGCCCATATCGAGCTGTACGGCGGGACGATGCTGGAGGGCGCGGTCGGCACGATCGCCTCGGCCCACGTGTTCTCGACCTTCCGCGAACTGCGCTGGGGCACCGAACTGTTCGGCCCGCTGTTGCTGACCGAAGAGATTCTGGCCGAGCCGCTCGAATACAAGGACTTCCACCTCACCGTACCGGCGTTGCCTGGACTGGGCATTGCCTTGGACGAGGACCGTGTCCAGCATTTCCGCCGCGACCGCACGCGCACGACCATCGGTCCGGCTGCGACATCCATGACCTGAGCGGACACCTGCGTGCAAATCGCATTCCGCGCGACCCCTTACCAACCACCCCACGAAACGGAGACATCCCATGAGCGTTCAAATTTGCAACACCACAGAAGTTCAGGACTTCCTGCGTCTGGCCTCCGGGCTGAACCAGGAGGGCGGAAACCCTCGCACCAAACAGATCATTCACCGCATCCTGTCCGACCTGTTCAAGGCCATCGAAGACCTTGACATCACCTCCGACGAATACTGGGCTGGCGTGGCTTACCTGAACCAACTGGGCGCACGCGGCGAGGCAGGCCTGTTGTCTCCAGGTCTGGGGCTGGACCGGTACTTCGACATGCGCATGGATGCCGAAGATGCAGCGCTGGGCGTCGACAATGCCACGCCGCGTGCCATCGAGGGTCCGCTGTACGTGGCGGGTGCGCCGGTGGCACACGGATTTGCAAGACTGGACGACGGCAGCGACAAGAACGGCCACACGCTCATCATGCACGGCACGGTCTTTGGTGCCGACGGCAAGCCGCGGCCCAATGCCACGGTTGAGGTCTGGCATGCCAACACCAAGGGCTTCTACTCGCACTTTGACCCCACCGGCGAGCAACAGCCGTTCAACATGCGCCGCACCATCGTCACCGACGCGCAAGGCCAGTACAAGTTCCAGAGCATCGTGCCCGTCGGCTATGGCTGCCCGCCCGACGGCCCCACGCAGGCGCTGCTGAACCAGCTGGGCCGCCATGGCAATCGCCCCGCGCACATCCACTTTTTCGTCAGCGCCGAGGGACACCGCAAGCTGACCACCCAGATCAACATCGACGGCGATCCGCTGGTGTTCGATGACTTCGCCTACGCCACCCGCGAAGGCCTGGTACCGCCGTTGGTCGAGCGCACAGACGCGGCCAGCATCCAGGCCCACGGCCTGAACGGACCGTTCGCCGAGATCGTGTTCGACATCCGGCTCAGCGCCTTGGTGAAGGGCGTGGATAACCAGATCGTCGACCGCCCACGCCTGGCCGCCTGAGCCCGGTCCGGCTGCGGCGCTGGCCGCTGCAGCCGCAACCAGCCCGCGAATCCCATTGGGTCCGAACCGCGACGTGCGTCGTGGGGGAGGACCTCAGCCCAGAGAGACCCCACCATGAACACGACCGCAACACCCGACACCTACGGCCACGTTGACAAACTGTTGGACAGCGCCTTGCAGGACGACAAGGAAGCCGGCGTCTACCGCTGCCGGCGCGACATCTTCACCGACCCCGAGCTGTTCGAACTGGAGATGAAGCACATCTTTGAAAGCAACTGGGTCTACCTGGCCCACGAAAGCCAGATTCCCGAGATCAACGACTATTTCACCACCACCATCGGTCGCCAGCCCATCATCATCACGCGCGGCAAGGACGGTCAGCTCAACGCCGTCATCAACGCCTGCGCACACCGCGGCGCCATGCTGTGTCGCAAAAAGCACGGCAACAAGGGCAGCTTCACCTGCCCCTTCCACGGCTGGACGTTCAACAACGCCGGCAAGCTGCTCAAGGTCAAAGACGAAAAGACCACCGAGTACCCGGTGCAGTTCAACAAGGAAGGCTCGCACGACCTGAAAAAAGTCGCGCGCTTTGAGAGCTACAAAGGCTTTTTGTTTGGCAGCCTGAACGCCGATGTGCAGTCGCTGGACGACTACCTGGGCGAGACCAAAGTCATCATCGACCAGATCGTTGACCAGGCGCCCGACGGGCTGGAAGTGCTGCGCGGCAATTCCTCTTACACCTACGACGGCAACTGGAAGCTGCAGATGGAGAACGGCAGCGACGGCTACCACGTCAGTTCCGTGCACTGGAACTACGCCGCCACCATGGGCCGCCGTGCCGACGGCGGTACCAAGGCCGTCGATGCCAACGGCTGGAGCAAGAGCGTGGGCGGTGTCTATGGTTTTGAGAACGGCCACATCCTTTTGTGGACCAAGACAATGAACCCGGAGGTGCGCCCGGTCTACAACCGCCGCGAAGAGCTCAAGGAGCGACTCGGCGAGAGCCGGGCCGAGTTCATCGTCAGTCAGACACGCAACCTGTGCCTGTACCCCAACGTGTACCTGATGGACCAGTTCTCCACGCAGATCCGCGTCACGCGCCCCATCAGTGTGGACAAGACCGAGGTCACCATCTACTGCTTTGGCCCCAAGGGGGAGAGCGCAGAAGACCGTGCTGTGCGCATTCGCCAGTACGAAGACTTCTTCAATGTGTCTGGCATGGGCACGGCCGATGACCTGGAAGAGTTCCGTTCCTGCCAGACCGGCTATGCGGCCAAGGCAGCACCCTGGAACGACCTCAGCCGCGGCGCACCGCTGTGGGTCGAAGGGCCCGACGAGAACGCCACGAAGATGGGCATGAAGCCGCTGATCAGCGGGGCGCGCAGCGAAGACGAAGGCTTGTTCGTCTGCCAGCACGACTACTGGGCCAAGACCATGCGCAAGGGCGTTCAGCAAGAACGTGAGGGAGCACAAGCATGACCGCAAATCTCGCCAACATCTGCGCCTTCCTGTACCGCGAGGCCCGCCATCTGGACGACCGCGAATTCGATGCCTGGCTCGAACTGTATGCCCCGGATGTCGAATACTGGATGCCCGCCTGGGACGACGACGATCAGCTGACCGACGACCCGCACAGCCAGATCTCGCTTATCTACTACCCCAACCGCAACGGGCTGGAAGACCGGGTGTTCCGCATCAAGACGGAGCGCTCCAGCGCGTCCATGCCCGAGCCGCGCACCAACCACATGCTGACCAATGTGGAATTGCTGGCTGAGCGTGGCGACGAGGTGGACGTTCGCTACAACTTCCACACGCTGAGCCACCGCTACAAGAAGACCGACCACTACTTCGGCACCATCTTCGCCACGTTGCGCAAGGGCGGCGAAGCGGGGTACCTGTTCGCCCGCAAGAAGGTCGTGCTGAAAGACGACTACATCAACCAGGTTGTCGACGTCTATCACATCTGAAATCCGGGGAGACACACGATGAACCACTACCG
The DNA here is from genome assembly GCA_011391115.1 of Candidatus Egaibacter danicus. The sequence continues at coordinate 3,784 of JAABRC010000056.1, forward strand.
CATCGCCTTGAACTTCGAAGACGGCGTGACCCGTTTTGTGGATTGCGGCGCCCACGAGAAGGTGCTGGATGCCGCCTTCCGCCAACGCATCAACCTGCCTATGGATTGCTCCGACGGCGTGTGCGGAACGTGCAAATGCCGTGCTGAGGCGGGCCAATATGACCTGGGCGACGACTACATCGAGGAGGCCCTGACGCAGGACGAAGCGGACGAAGGCCTGGTACTGACCTGCCAGATGATTCCCAAGTCGGATTGCGTGATATCGGTGCCTGTGCCTTCGACCGCCTGCAAGACCGGCACCTCCCAATTCGGCGCTGCCGTCAGCGAGGTGACGCCATTTGGCGACGCGGCCTATGAGCTGGTGCTCGAAAGCCAGGCCGAGGCGCCGGCGTTCCTGCCCGGGCAGTACGTGAACATCGACGTGCCGGGCAGTGGCCAGCACCGCTCCTACTCGTGCAGCTCGGGGCCAGGCAACCAGCGCATGACCTTCATGATCAAGCAGGTGCCCGGCGGCCTCATGAGCGGCTGGCTCGGCAGCGCCCAAGCCGGGCAGCCAGTGCAGATGACTGGCCCGCTGGGCAGCTTTTACCTGCGCGCGGTCACTCGACCGCTGCTGTTCCTGGCCGGTGGTACAGGGCTGGCCCCGTTTCTGTCCATGCTCGAAGTGCTCGCGCAGCAGGGCACGCCGCATCCCGTGCACCTGATCTATGGCGTCACGCGCGACCAGGATCTGGTGATGGTGGACCGTCTGGTCGACTACGCCTGCCGCATTCCGGGCTTCACGTTCCTGACCTGCGTCGCAGATCCGCAGACCCAGCACGCACAAAAGGGCTACGTGACCCAGCACATGCCCGCCCAGGCATTGCACGGCGGCAATGTCGACGTGTACTTGTGCGGCCCGCCGCCGATGGTGGACGCCGTGCAGAAGCACTTCAAGACGGCTGCCATCGTGCCGGCCAACTTCCACTACGAAAAATTCACACCCAACCAGACGGTAGCCGTATGAACACCACACAACGCTTTCAAGGAAAAGTCGCACTCGTCACGGGGGCGGCCCAGGGCATCGGGCGCGGCGTGGCGCTGCGCATCGCAGCCGAGGGCGGCCAGGTGCTGGCCGTGGACCGCTCGAACCTCGTGGACGAGGTGGTCGCGCAGATCCGAGAGGCTGGTGGCACCGCCGCCGCGGCGCAGGCCGATCTCGAAACCTATGCTGGCGCGCAGCACGCTGTCGCGCAATGCCTGGCGCACTCCGGGCGCGTCGACGTGCTGATCAACAACGTGGGCGGCACGATCTGGGCCAAGCCCTACGAGCACTATGAAGAGCAGCAGATCGAAGCGGAGATCCGCCGTTCGCTGTTCCCCACCCTGTGGTGCTGCCGGGCGGTGCTGCCGCACATGGTAGAGCGCCAGCGCGGCGTGATCGTCAATGTGTCGTCGGTGGCCACGCGGGGCGTGCACCGGGTGCCGTATTCGGCAGCCAAGGGGGGTGTGAACGCGCTGACCGCCTCGCTGGCGATGGAGCACACCAAGAACGGCATTCGCATCAACGCCACGGCGCCCGGTGGCACCGACGCGCCACCGCGCCGCGTTCCGCGCAACTTGTCAGCCGCCAGCCAGCCGACGGCCCTCGAAACCGCTTGGTACCAGGGCGTGATTGACCAAACCAAGGACTCGAGCCTGATGCACCGCTACGGGACGATCGACGAGCAGGTGGCCCCGATTCTGTTTCTCGCGTCTGATGAATCGTCGTACATCACCGGCTCGGTGCTCGCCGTCGCTGGTGGAGATCAGGGCTGAGATTTGTCATGCGCGTATGTGCCCAACCAGTCCGCCCCAAAGTCGTGGGCAAGTCGCTGTGTGATCAGTTTCCCCAACGGCAAGCCCTATCCAACTCGACAGCAAAGCCCATTTTTAACAGCTGGCAATAAACCGGCACATCCTAGGAGACAAGCCTTATGAATGTATCTCACACTTCTCGCCGCGCGGTCATTGCTGCGGCTTTGGCGCTGGCCATGCCAGTGGCTATGGCACAGGCACAGGCACCCGGCAAACTCAGGGTCGGCTTGATGTTGCCCGCCACGGGCACTTTCGCTGCGTTGGGCACCGCCATTGAAAACGGCTTCAGGCTGTACCTTACGGAGACGGGTGGCAAGCTTGGCGGCCGGGAGGTCGAGTTCTTCAAGGTCGATGACGAATCTGACCCATCCAAAGCGATTGACAACGTCAACAAACTTATCAAGCGCGACAACGTCGATGTGCTGGTGGGCAGCGTGCACTCAGGCGTTGCGATGGCCATGGCCCGCGTGGCCAAGAGCTCTGGCACGCTGATGATCAACCCCAACGGGGGTGCCGACGCGGTCACCGGCTCCATGTGTGCGGTCAATATCTTCCGCAGCAGCTTCAGCAATTGGCAACCGGGCTTCGCCATTGGTCAGGCCATGGCCGCCAAAGGCCACAAGACTGCAGCCACGATCACCTGGAAGTACGCCGCTGGCGATGAGATGGCCAAGGGCTTTAAAGAAGGTTTTGAGAAGGCGGGTGGCAAGGTCACCAAAGAGTTGAACCTGCCGTTCCCCAATGTCGAGTTCCAGGCGCTGCTGACTGAAATTGCCTCGGCCAAGCCTCATGCAGTCTTCTCCTTCTTTGCTGGCGGTGGTGCCGTGAAATTTGTGAAGGACTACGAAGGCGCTGGCTTGAAGAAAAGCATTCCGCTGTTTGGCACCGGTTTCCTGACCGATGGCACGCTGGAAGCCCAGGGTTCGTCTGCCGAAGGGGTGTTGACCTCGCTGCACTATGCGGATGGCTTGAACACGCCGCGTGACAACGCCTTCCGCCTGGCCTACGCCAAAACCTTCAAACTGCAGCCCGATGTGTACGCGGTGCAGGGCTACGACGCCGCCCAGATGCTGAATATCGGTTTGACCGCCGTCAAGGGCGACGCAAAGAATGCGGCTGGCATTTCCGCTGCCTTGACCAAAGCCACCATCGACAGTCCGCGCGGCAAGTTCACCATCTCCAAAGCGCACAACCCGATTCAGAACATGTATCTGCGCCAAGTCTCCGGCAAGGAGAACAAGGTGATCGGCATCGCCAGCAAGGCGCTGGAAGACCCGGCAACCGGCTGCCGCATGTCGTTGTAGGCCTGTGCGCCAAGCAGAAATCGCCATGGACTTAACAACCTTTCTTATCCAGTGCCTGAATGCGGTGCAGTACGGCCTGTTGCTGTTTCTTGTTGCATCGGGTTTGACGCTGATCTTCGGGATCATGGGCGTGATCAACCTTGCGCACGGAAGTTTCTACATGATCGGTGCCTACATGGCCTACGCCTTGTCGCCCATCGTGAGCGCCACCTTCGGGGGTGGCTTCTTTGCCGTGCTGGTGGTGGGCTTGGTGCTGGCGGTGCTGCTGGGCTATGTGCTGGAGTGGGCTTTTTACAGCTACCTCTACGACCGCGAACACCTGCAACAGGTGCTGATGACTTACGGCCTGATTCTTGTGTTTGAGGAACTGCGCAGCCTGCTGGTGGGTGACGACGTGTACGGCGTGCAGGTGCCCGAAATTTTGTCGGGCTCGCTGCAGTTGGGCGAAATGATGACTTACCCGGTGTATCGCCTGTTTGTCTCGGCCGTTTGTCTGGCGCTGGTGGTGGGCATGTTCTTTGTGTTCACCCGCACCCGTCTGGGCATGATGATTCGCGCTGGTGCCAGCAACCGGGAAATGGTGCAGTCGCTGGGCATTGACATCAAGTTTTTGTACCGGGTGGTGTTTGCCGCAGGTGTGGCGATTGCGGCGCTCGCCGGCATGGTGGCGGCACCGGTGTCGTCGGTGTACCCGGGCATGGGCAACCAGGTGTTGATCATCTGCTTTGTGGTGGTGGTTATTGGTGGCATCGGGTCGATCAAGGGCGCGCTCGTAGCCGCTTTGATGATTGGCGTGGTGGACACCTTTGGCAAGGTCTTGTTACCCCAGGTTTCCGGCGTGTTGGTGTATCTGCTGATGGCCAGCATCCTGTTGTGGAAACCCGATGGTCTTTTTAAGGCGGGCTAATGCAATGAATCACAACGAAACATCCAAGTTTGCCTTTGTCGCGTTCTTCTTTGCCGCACTGGCAGCCTTCCCCATCTTCAGTGGCAACTTTGGCATTGATCTGGTGAGCAAGATCATGATCTTCGCCATTTTTGCGCTCAGCCTGGAGTTGCTGGTGGGCGGTACGGGGCTGGTGTGCTTTGGCCAGGCTGCGTTCTTTGGCATTGGCGCATACATGGCCGTGTTGCTCTCGCCCGAGTCCGAGCCCGCGTCGCTCTGGCTGCTGCTGCCGGCCGCCGTGCTGGCGGCCGGTGTGTATGCACTGGTGGTGGGTTCCTTGTCGCTGCGTACCAAAGGTGTGTACTTCATTATGGTGACGCTGGCATTTGCCCAGATGGCCTATTTTGTGGTGCACGACACGCCCCTGGGTGGTGGCTCCGACGGTATCTATCTGAACCTGAAGCCTGAGCTGGGGAGTCTGATCCAACTGGACTCGCCTGTGGCCATGTATTTCTTCACGTTGGCCTGCCTGGTGCTCGTGTTTGCCTTTTTGGCTGTGCTGCTGCGTTCGCGCTTTGGTCGAGCACTGGCGGGCATCCGCGTCAACGAGCAGCGCATGCGAGCCACGGGTTTTTCGACCTACCCCTACAAGCTGGCGGCTTTCACTATTTCGGGCTCGATTGCAGGTCTTGCGGGATTTTTGTTCGCTGTGAAAGACGGATTTGTCAATCCCGAGGTCATGAGCTGGCACCTGTCTGGGGCTGTGCTGGTGATGATCATCCTGGGTGGCCTTGGCCACCTGCGCGGCGCACTGATCGGCGCCTTCGCATTTGCCTTACTGCAAGAGTTTTTCAAGTCTGAAGCGGTCTTTGGCGACTTTGCCAAGCATTGGCACCTGGGCTTGGGGCTGACCATTATTGCTGCCG
>JAABRC010000562.1 GCA_011391115.1 Candidatus Egaibacter danicus
CACTTCACCACCGCCGTCGGCGTAACCCCAGCGCTCGGCTGTTTCGCCCGGGCTGCACGGGTCCAGCTGCACCAGGGGCAGCTCAGCATGGATGAGTTTTACCACCTCGGCGGAGGGCATCACCTCGTCCATGCGCCAGCCGTTCGTTGCTCCCACATCCATGTATTCGATGAAGCGCAGCACAATGCCCGTGCCCTTGAAATGCCGTGCCATCGTGAGAATTTCATGGTCGTTGGTACCGCGTTTGACCACCATGTTGACCTTGATCGGGCCCAGCCCCACCTGTTGCGCTGCGCTGATTCCTTCAAGAACCTCTGCCACAGGGAAGTCGACGTCATTCATGCTGCGAAATACCGTGTCGTCCAGCCCATCGAGACTGACGGTAACCCGCTGCAACCCGGCTGCCTTCAGGGCTTTCGCCTTGCGCGCCAGCACAGACCCATTGGTAGTGAGCGTGATGTCCAGAGGATGCCCATCTGCCGTGCGCAGCGCGGCCAGCTGTTCAATCAGCACCTCAATGTTCTTGCGCAGCAGCGGCTCGCCGCCAGTCAGCCTGATCTTGCGCACGCCATGGCTGACAAACAGCTTTGCGATACGCGTGATTTCCTCAAACGTCAGCAACGAGCCATGGGGCAGGTAGGGGTAATCCTTGTCGAAAATTTCCTTGGGCATGCAGTAGCTGCAGCGGAAATTGCAGCGATCCGTGACGCTGATGCGAAGATCCCGCAAGGGTCTACCCAAGGTGTCGCCCAGCAGGCCGGTTGCTGCCATACGGCTCGCAGGGGCAAATGCAGCCGCAGGGGTGGGCAGCACCTTGCTGCGATGATCAACCAGTGGAATGGTGCGTTCAGACATAAGTGCTATTGTCCACTGCCCGGGGCAACCCCTTTGACAGTGCTGTCACCCTGTGCTTAGACGCAGCGTGCGCCGTCCACCTCGATACAGACGCCGCTGATGAAGCTGGCTTCATCGCTGGCCAGATAAAGTGCCGCATTGGCCACGTCCAGAGCCGTGGAAAAGCGGCCCAAGGGGATGCTGGAGAGAAATTTGGCACGCCGGGCCTCGTCCAGCGATCCGCCAGCAAACTCGGCTGACAACCCGGTATCCGGATTGAATACCGGGTTGATGCAGTTCACCCGGATATTGTCCGGACCCAGTTCAGCCGCCAGCGATTTGGAAGTGGTGATGACCGCGCCTTTGGAGCCGTTGTACCAGGTCAGGCCGGGCCGGGGGCGCAAACCTGCGGTAGATGCGATATTGATGAAGCTGCCGCCACCCTGCGCGCGAAACACGGGCGTTGCGTGGATGGTGGAGAGGTAGATGCTTTTCACGTTGACCGCAAAGCACTTGTCGAATTCGTCTTCGCTGACTTCCAGCGCAGGACGATTGCGATGTGTCCAGCCAGCATTGTTCACCATCACATCGAGCCGGCCACAGCGTTTGACCGCTTCGTCTACGAGGGCTTTGACGTCGGCAGATTTCGTCACATCGGCTGAGAAGAAGGATGCACGACCGCCCGCCCGCACGATATCGGCTGCAACCTTGCTGCCGTTGCCAGCATGAATGTCATTGACGATCACCTGGGCGCCTTCAGCCGCCAGACGTTTTGCAATGCCTTCTCCGATGCCGCCACCGGCACCTGTCACGATGATACTTTTGCCTTGAACGCGCATGAATCGACCTGACTTCTAGTTCATGGGGCCCGCTTGGGTAGGTGCAAAGTCAGACGGCATATTGTCCCGGTCCGAAGGGGGAAGATCAAATTTGGGCTTGGGTGCCGGTAGGGTGGCGGCCACAGGTCCCAATTTGGCTGCCTCGACCTTAGTGTTCCAGAATTCCGGTGCAGGCATGCTCTTGAATGGGTATTCACATTCGGCCGCAAACCGCCAGGAAAAAATGTAATTGGCGTGATTGACCTCAGGGTCAAAGCGATCCAGGTTCTTGATCAGTTCCTGCTGAATGACCGGGGCGTAGCGCAACACCGCTTCATTCCACTTCAGGATGATCAGATGAACAAACAGTTCCTCTCTCGCTGTCTTTCGGGACATGACGGTGACTTCGCAGCCAATCGTTCCAGGAGGAATGCCATTGAGCCGCAGCGTATCTTTGAGCACCACACGCACCAGTTCGCGCTGGGTACTCGTGTGTTGCATGGTGTCGTTCATCATTGAAGATGGTCCGGGATCAGCCGGTGCGACGGGTTTTGTTCGCCCAAAACCAAGAAACTTCAACATCTTTTCTCCCGAATATTTGTTTTCAGCAATTCC
>JAABRC010000563.1 GCA_011391115.1 Candidatus Egaibacter danicus
AAGTAGTTGGCACAGCCGGTCAATCGACTTGGCATGCTGGCCGCGCCAGTGCATCAGTTCTTCATGCTGCGTCAGCAGCCCCTGCGTGATCTGGCGGGCAATGGAGTACACATCGTCGCGCGCGCTGCCACGTGCCTGCGTTTGCCACAAGGTGTCGGTTGGCAGACGGTTGATCTGGGCGCGCCACCCCGTCAGCCCCAATTCGGCCTCAATGCCGAAGTACGCCCGTGCCGCCTGTTCCAGGCTGATACTGGCACTCTGGGCCAGGTCCACCAGGTCCAGTGCCGGAAAGATGAATTCCAGCGCCGTCAGATTCTGCGCCAGCGCGGGCGCCACACCGGCCTTGACCAGTGCGTCCGTCGCGGCTGTCCAGTTGGCGTTGGCCGAAGCAGGGAGCCAATCGATGAGATGCGCACGCAATTCGCGGGCAGCTGGCTGGTAGCGTGTGATCAGGGTTGGCAGATCGGTGCTTTGTGAGCGGATACGCAGCATCCAGCGTGAGGCGCGCTGGGCAATGCCGGTCAACTGCATCAGCAGGTCCAGCTGCAGTTTCGCGTCCACCTTGTAGTCCAGCGCATCAATCTGGTCCCACAGCGGCTCCAGGTCAAAAATCTCGCGCGCCAGCGTGAAGGCACGAATCACGTCTGCTGCCGTGGCACCCGCTTCAGCCGCAATGAAATTCACAAAGGTGGCGCCGGTGCGGTTCACCACCGTGTTGGTGATGAAGGTGGCAATGATTTCGCGTTTGAGTGGGTGCGCCGCAATGGCAGCGCCAAATTGTTCGGTCAGTACCTTGGGGAAGTAGGCCTTCAGCGCCCGGCTGAAGAACGGGTCATCCGGCAGGTTGCTGGCTACGAGGTCATCAAACACCGACATCTTGGCGTAGGCCAGCACCACGGCGCCTTCAGGGGCTGTCAGGCCTGCCTTGCGCGCCTTGCGTCGGGCAATTTCTTCGTCCGTTGGCAAAAACTCGATGGCTCGGTTCAGGCGGCCACTGCCCTCCAGCCATTGCATCAGCCGCTGCTGGCCATCCAGCACATACAGCGGCTTGTGCATCCCAATGTCCAGCGCCTGTGTCTGGTAGTAGTTATCAGCCAGTACCAGGTGACCCACTTCGTCGGTCATCGAAGCCAGCAGGTCATTGCGCTGTTTGAGTGTCAGATCACCGGCCTCCACCACACTGCCCAGCAAAATCTTGATGTTCACCTCGTGGTCCGAGCAGTCCACGCCGGCCGAGTTGTCAATGGCATCGGTGTAGATGCGACCGCCTTTTTGCGCATACTCAATGCGGCCGTTCTGGGTACAACCCAGGTTGCCGCCCTCCGCCAGCACCTTGCAGCGCAGGTCAGCGCCGTTCACGCGAAACGCATCGCTGGACTTGTCGCCCACCTGCGCATGGGTTTCAAACGTGGCTTTCACGTAAGTGCCAATGCCGCCGTTGTAGAGCAAATCCACCGGCGCCTGCAGGATGGCTTTCAGCAGTTCCACGGGTGTCAGTTCTTCGGTGTCGATGCCAATCACCGCGCGGGCCTCCAGGCTCAGCGTGATGGACTTGGCGCTGCGCGCATACACGCCGCCACCTTCGGAAATCAGGCCCTTGTCATAGTCATCCCAGCTGGAGCGGGGCAGAGCGAACAGCCGCTGCCGCTCGGCAAAGGAGCGTGCAGTATCGGGTGCGGGGTCGATGAAGATATGGCGATGGTCAAACGCCACGACCAGTTTGATCTGCTCCGACAGCAGCATGCCGTTGCCAAACACGTCCCCGGACATGTCGCCAATGCCGGCAACGGTAAACGGTGTCGTCTGGGTATTGATGTTCATCGAGCGGAAGTGCCGCTTGACAGATTCCCACGCGCCGCGCGCCGTGATGCCCATCTTTTTGTGGTCGTAGCCCACCGAGCCACCGGACGCAAACGCATCACCCAGCCAGAAGCCGTAGTCGGCTGACACACCATTGGCAATGTCGGAGAACGTGGCTGTGCCCTTGTCGGCCGCTACCACCAGATAGGGGTCATCCGCATCGTGGCGCACCACGTTGACGGGCGGCACTACCGCACCTTTGACCACGTTGTCAGTGATGTCCAGCAGGCCGGAGAGGAACAGCTTGTAGCAGGCAATGCCCTCGGCCATCCAGGCCTCGCGGTCGGTGGCGGGCGGTGCGTTCTTCAGTACAAACCCGCCCTTGGAGCCTACCGGCACGATGACGGTGTTTTTCACCTGCTGGGCTTTTACCAGCCCCAGAATTTCGGTGCGGAAATCTTCCCG
>JAABRC010000564.1 GCA_011391115.1 Candidatus Egaibacter danicus
AATTTTTAACGCTGGGTGGTGACAACGGCCTGCGCGGCTACCCCCTGCGCTACCAGAGTGGTGATCGACGTGCCTTGTTGACGCTCGAGGCGCGGGGCTATACCGATCTCTACCTGTACCGGTTGTTCCGTGTTGGTGGCGCCGTGTTCTACGACATTGGCAGAGCCTGGGGCGGCGCCAATGCCGGCACGCCCAATCAACAGTGGTTGAGCAATGTCGGGTTCGGCCTGCGCATCTTCAGCGTCCGATCTGCCTTCAGCAACGTGCTGCACCTCGACGTGGCGATACCGCTGAATCGGGATGCCAACATCAAATCAGTTCAATTCCTCGTCAAGACAAAAGCCAGCTTCTGAATTCAGTGTGGCTGACTCAGTGCGCCGCCAACGCCCAGCGCCACGTATCGCGACCCGCTGCTTTTGCAGCGTAAAGCGCATGGTCGGCGCGACTCACGACATCGGCCACGGCCTCCTCGGGGCCGGCCTCGGCCAGCCCGGCGCTCACGCGCAGGCTGAGCGAGTGCCCATCAGGCAGGCGCAGGGGTGTCTCGCGCAAGGCTTGCAACAGGCGCTCGGCCGCCTGTTGTGCCACTTCGTGGCCTGCCGCCTGCAGCAAGACCAGAAATTCCTCGCCACCGAAGCGAAATAGCGGCTCCCCAACCCGGCAATGAGCACGCAGCAGGTTCGCTACATGCTGCAGCGCCATGTCCCCGGCCGCATGCCCATACACATCGTTGACACGCTTGAAGTGGTCTACATCCAGCATCACCACAACCACCTGTTCACCATGACGCATCGCCTGCGCACAGCAGCGCTTGAACTCTTCCTCAATCCCGTAGCGAAGCGGCAAGCCGGTCAACGCATCAAGCCGTGCACTGTGTGCCAGACACCCAGTCTTGAGAAGTGCAAGATCTGCGATCACGCTGGCTTGTGTCCGTTCGAAAGCATCCATGATTTCAGCGTCGCCTGCTACACCCTGGAGGACACTCCTGCATATGTGGCGCACCGCGTCGTGCATCTGTTCATGTTGTTCGTCCAGCCGCTGTGCTGCCAACGCGTCAATAACATCGAAACGCTCACGGTGCTGCCGGAACCAGCTACCGAAAACGCACCGGCAATGTGCGTCATCGGCCAACACATCCTCTCCAGGCGAGGTGCGCAGCACGGCACAGCGCAGCACCCGGCGCGACCAGGCCATGTGGGCCTGCTCCGCTTCGTCGAGGCGCTGGACGAAGTCCTGAACGTCGTCGCTAAACGTGGCATCCGACATTGATACCCAATCTATGTGTTTTGTGTATTCCGTGACTGTTTATCGGCGTTCCTGGCGATTTATTGAGCCAATTGTCTGGTCCCGGACCGCACCCCTTTGGGGGGCACCAGGGATCGATCAGGGACGTTCCGTTTCCAGTCTCTGTTGAAATCTATAGTAAATGGCGAGTTTCATCAATAAGTGCCCGGATACGCTCCACCATCCGCCAGCACATTCTGACCATTGATATACGCCGCATGCTGACTGCACAAAAACGCACAGATGGCTCCAAACTCCTCAGGCGTGCCAAAGCGTTTGGCAGGTATGTTCTGGCGACGGGCATCGGCCAGGGCTTCTACCGACTGACCTGTTTTTTTGGAGGTGCCTTCCAGCATGGTCCTGATGCGGTCCGTATCAAAAACGCCGGGCAACAGGTTGTTGATGGTGACGCCTTGCGCCGCGAGTTTGCTGCGCGCCACGCCCGCCACAAAGCCGGTGAGGCCACTGCGCGCACCGTTCGACAGGCCCAATATATCAATGGGAGCCTTGACCGAGCTGGACGTGATGTTGACAATGCGCCCGAAGCCGCGCGCGGCCATGCCATCCACCGTGGCTTTGATCAGTTCGATAGGCGTGAGCATGTTGGCATCAACGGCCTTGATCCAGTCGTCGCGATCCCAGTCTCTGAAATCACCGGGTGGTGGGCCACCGGCGTTGGTGACCACGATGTCAAAGTCTTTGCGCATGGCAAATACGGCGGCGCGGCCCAGCTCCGTGGTGATGTCTGCAGGCACAAACTGCACGGCAGGCCCAGGAGAATAGCTCTGGCTAGCTATCAATTTCAATGCAGCCTCTTCGAGCGCTTGCGCTCCGCGTGCGACCATGAGCACATTGACGCCTTCATACACCAGCGCCCGAGCACAACCCCAACCCAGCCCCCTGCTGGCGCCGCATACCAGCGCCCATTTGCCCTCAATTCCCAAGTCCATTTCGATCTCCTCGTTAATCCAGTGTGTTGC
>JAABRC010000565.1 GCA_011391115.1 Candidatus Egaibacter danicus
CTCTTCACCCGGCTGAAATATCAGCACTGCCGTGCCATCAAACTGACGCGTCTCGGCGAGGTATCTGGCGGCCCCCACCAGCATGGCGGTGTGGCCGTCGTGGCCGCAGCCGTGCATCATCCCGGGCTTGGTGGACTTCCAGGCGAAATCGTTTTGTTCGGTGATGGGCAGCGCGTCCATGTCGGCGCGCAAGCCAATCATTTGGCCACTGCTGCGCTGGCGCCCATGAATCAACGCGACCACGCCCGTTCTGCCCATCCCGGTGTGAATTTCGTCCACCCCGCAGACCTTGAGCGCCTCAACCACGCGCTGCACGGTGTAGTGCTCCTCGAACCCGAGTTCTGGGTGTGCGTGCAGATCACGGCGCAGTGCGGTGAGCTCGGGGTGAAAGGCGGCGATGTGGGCAAACGCCCGTCCGTGGGCCTTGATACGAGGCGCCAGCATGGTCAGTGCCCCCCAGCCTTCTCAACGCGCAGCCTTGGATCCACGGCGAAATACAGAAGGTCAACAATCAGATTGATGATCACGAAAATGAGCGCGATCAGACAAAGATAGGCGGCCATCACCGGGATGTCTGCGAAGGTCACCGCTTGAATGAACAGCAGGCCCATTCCTGGCCACTGAAAGACGGTCTCGGTGATGATGGCAAATGCGATCAGACCGCCCAACTGAAGCCCGGTGATGGTCATCACGGGCACCAAGGTGTTTTTGAGTGCGTGCCCAAAATGCACCGCCCGATTCGTCAGGCCCCGTGCGCGGGCAAACTTGATGTAGTCGGTGCGCAGCACCTCAAGCATCTCGGCGCGCACCAGCCGCATGATGAGCGTGAGCTGGAAAACGGCCAGTGTGATGGCCGGCAAAATGATGTGCGTCCAACCTTGGGCTGTCAGCAAACCGGTGGTCCACCAGCCCACCTGTACCACGTCGCCCCGGCCAAAACTCGGCAGCCAGCCCAGGTAGACCGCAAACACCAGGATCAGCAGGATGCCGATCAGGAAAGTGGGCAACGACACGCCAAGCAGCGAGATCGTCATGAACAGCTGGCTGACAAATGTGCCGCGCTTGAGCGCGGCGTACACCCCCATCGGGATGCCCACTGCCAGCGCCAGCACCCCCGCCACCAGCGCGAGCTCCAGTGTGGCGGGCAGGCGCTCGGCAATCAGGCTCGACACCTGGGCGCCCTGCCGCAGGCTGATCCCGAATTCACCTTGCACTGCGTTGATCAGGAAGTGCCAGAACTGCACCACGAAGGGCTGATCCAGACCCAGCTGGCTACGTAGCTCGCGAACCTGCTCGGGCGTTGCGTCCTGCCCCAGGAGGAACACCACAGGGTCACCAACGTACTGAAACAGCATGAAAGCGATCAACGCCACGCTGACCATAACCAGCACCGCCTGACCCAGGCGTCTCAAAATGAAGGCAAACATCTGGCGAAAGGGTCCAAAAGAGAGGGCCGCTTAGCGCGGCCCTCTCGAAACAGTTGTGATCAGTTTACCTTGATCAGCCGCCAGTCCAACCGGTTGTCGGCTCGGTGCACCACATCAATGTTCTTCTTCATCGCCCAGGGAATGACCTGGTTGTGAAGCGGTATGTGGGCCACATCCTGGTTTTGCAGCATCAAGGCCCTAGACAGCAGCTCAGTGCGCAACTTCAGATTGGTCTCTTTTTTCGCCCGCTCGATCAGCGCGTCCATCTGCGGGTTGCTGTAGCGGCCCACGTTGTAGTTGCCGTCGCCCTGCGCACCCACAGTACGCACCAGCGACTGCAGCGAGTACATCGCATCAAAGGTTGGCACGCCCCAACCCAGCATGTAAATGCTGGCTTCGTAACGCTGAATCATTGGGAAGTAGGTCACCAGCGGCAAGGTACGCAGCTTGGCTTTCACACCCACCCGGGCCCACATGGCCGTGACCGCCTGACAAATGGCTTCGTCGTTGATGTAGCGGTTGTTCGGGCAAGCGAAGTCCACTTCGAATCCGTTGGGGTATCCGGCATCTGCCAGCAGCTTCTGCGCAGCTGCCACGTCAAACGGATAGCGCTTGTGCACCTCTTCGGTCCAGCCATTGACCTGCGGTGCGACCAGCGCACCCGTGGGCTGGCCCAGACCACGCAAGCTCACGCGAGCGATTGTGTTGATGTCGATGGCCTGGTACAAGGCCTTGCGCACCCGTTGGTCCTTGAGCGGGTTTTTTCCCTTCACGTCACTGCCCGGCAGCTCGTTGCGGAACTGGTCCATGCCGAGGAAAATGGTGCGGT
>JAABRC010000566.1 GCA_011391115.1 Candidatus Egaibacter danicus
CCACCACCAGACCCAAACGGACGCGGCGCTCAGCTTGAGGGCGGAACATGTCCTCGGGGATCGGGGCGCTTTCAGCGTCCTTGATACCGCGCTGTTTGAGCTCGGCACGGGCACCTTCCACCAGGCGCTCCAGCTCCGATTGCACGCTGGCGTTTGGCAAATCCAGTTCGGCCTTGGAAACCAGGGCGTCCATGACGGCCTGCTTGTTGCGTGCCAGCAGGCGGAACTTCACTTCACGCTCCAGGTTCTTCTTGATGTCAGCGCGCAGGCCTTCAACGGTGGCTTCGGCAATGCCCAGCGACTTGGCCAGTGCTTCATTGACTTCGGGCAGGTTGGCAGCCTCAATCTTCTTGACTGTAACCATGAAGTCAGCGGTTTTGCCGGCAACATCCTTGCCATGGTAGTCGGCCGGGAATGCCAGCTGAAAAGTCTTGCTTTCACCGGACTTCATGCCACGTGTGGCTTCTTCGAATTCCTTGAGCATCTGGCCGTCACCCAGAATGAACTGGAAGTCATCGGCCTTGCCACCCTGGAAGGGTTCGCCATCAATCTTGCCTTCGAAGTCAACCGTGACACGGTCGCCATTCTGGGCAGCCACATCCTGAGCGCGCTGCGCAAAGGTGCGGCGCTGCTTGCGCAGGATGTCCAGAGTCTTGTCGATGGCGGCGTCGGTCACCTCGGCATCAAGCTTTTCAACATCAGCCGTAGAGAGATCGCCAAATTTGACTTCGGGGAACACCTCAAACACGGCGTCGAATGCCATTTCACCTTCAGGTGAACCTTCCTTTTCCGTGATTTTGGGCTGGCCGGCCACGCGCAGCCTGGCCTCGTTGGCGGCAGACGCAAACGCCTCGCCGACCTTGTCATTCATCACTTCGTAGTGAACTGAATAGCCATAGCGCTGGGCCACTACGTTCATGGGCACCTTGCCAGGACGGAAACCGTCCATCTTGACCGTGCGGGCCAGTTTCTTCAAGCGGGTTTCAACTTCGGACTGCACCGCGCCAACAGGCAGCGTCAGCGTCATCTTGCGTTCCAGCTTTTCAAGGGTTTCAACAGTTACAGCCATCATCGTTCTCCTAAGTTCTCTCATCAAGTGGTGCGCGGGGGGGGACTCGAACCCCCACATCCTTGCGGACGTCAGGACCTAAACCTGGTGCGTCTACCAATTTCGCCACCCGCGCACTGAAATAAAAAGGGGAGGTCTTGCGGACCTCCCCTGTGAAATCGGTCAACTTTCTATTTTAACCTGCTGCGAGACCTTTGGCGTAACCTTCTACAGACCCGTTTCCTGGCTCGTCCCGCTTGACCCTGAACCATGCTGCATACATGGCGGGCAACGCCAGCAGCGTCAGCACGGTGGCCACAATCAGCCCGCCCATGATCGCCACCGCCATCGGACCCCAGAAAACCGAGCGTGACAGCGGGATCATCGCCAGCACGGCGGCGGCAGCCGTCAGCACAATCGGCCGCAGACGCCGCACCGCCGACTCCACAATCGCGTCCCAGGCCGGAATGCCTTTGGCACGGTCCTGCTCAATCTGGTCAATCAGGATCACCGAGTTGCGCTGGATCATGCCCATCAGGGCGATCACACCCAACAGCGCCACAAAACCAAATGGCCGACCCAGCAACAGCAATGCACCGGCCACACCCGCAATGCCCAGTGGCCCGGTGAGAAATACCAGCATGGCGCGACTGAAGCTGTGCAACTGCAGCATCAACAGCGTGAACGTCACAAACAGCATGATCGGCACGCCCGCGGCGATGGAGGCAGACCCCTTGCTGCTCTCCTCCACGGCACCCGCTACCTGAATGCGGTAACCCGCAAAACCCTGGCCTGCCCATTTGGCTTCCACCGCCTTGAGCGCAGGCAGCAGTTCATTGGTGACGGTGGCGCCTTGCAGACCTTCCCGGATGTCGCTTTGCACGGTGATGGCGTAATCGCGGTTCTCGCGCCACATCACCCCCGGCTCCCACGTGAACACGGGTTTGGCAATTTGCGTCAGCGGAATCGACTTGCCAGAGGCCGTGGGCAGGTAGGCGTTGCCGATATCGGTGATGGCATTGCGCTCGTCCAGCGGCTGGCGCAGCACGATGTCAATGAGCTTGTCACCTTCCCGGAACTGTCCCACATTGGTGCCGGAGAGGATGGTTTTGGACGCCTGCGCGATGGACTGGCTGGTGACACCCAGGGCACGCGCCTTGGACTGGTCCACTTCGAGTCGCAGCACTTTCACCGACTCGT
>JAABRC010000567.1 GCA_011391115.1 Candidatus Egaibacter danicus
ACGAAGCCCGTGGTGGCGGTATTCGACAACATCCTCTCGTCAGAAGAGTGCGACGAACTGATTCGCCTCTCGCGCATCAAGCTCAAACGCTCGACCATCGTTGACCCCAAAACCGGGAAGGAAGAAGTCATCGAAGAACGCAGCAGCTATGGCACGTTCTTCACGCTCAACGAAAACGAGTTCATCATCAATCTCGAGCGCCGTATTGGCGCGGTGATGAACTGGCCGGTTGAAAACGGCGAAGGGCTGCAAATTCTCAATTACAAGGTAGGCGGTGAATACAAGCCCCACTTTGACTACTTTCCGCCGGGCGACCCCGGCAGCGCGGTCCATCTGGCCAAGGGTGGCCAGCGTGTCAGTACGATGGTCATTTACCTGAGTGATGTGGAAGAGGCGGGTGAAACCACTTTCCCGGATGTGGGGCTGTCCGTCACGCCAAAGAAGGGCGCTGCCGTCTATTTTGAATACTGCAACAGCCAGAACCAGGTCGATCCGCTGACCCTTCACGCAGGCGCGCCCGTGGCAGCGGGGGAGAAATGGATCGCCACCAAGTGGATGCGCCAGCGCCGCTACGGCTGACGCAATCCCAAGCGTTCAGCGCAGCGATTCTTCCAGATCGATCTCTACTGTGAGCGCATCGGCTATGGCATCCAGTTGCGCATTCAGCTCTGCCAGATCCAGCGTTTTGGGAACCTGAATATGGGCCACCGCTTCAAACAACGGGTCCCCACTCATGGGTGCGCTGGTAACGGTGGTGTCCATTTCGCTCACATTGATGCGCCGCGCCGCCAGCGCACTGGCGACTTCTCGCACGATGCCCGGACGATCGTTTCCCACAATGCTCAGGCGCAGATGCCGGACAGCGTCCTGATCTGCCGGGCGACCGCTGGAGGCAACCACCACTGACAGCTCATTGCCGGAGAGCCCGAGCAGCGCGGTGCGCAAGGCTGGAAACTGGGCATCGCTCACCTCCACCTGCACAATGCCGGCGAATTGACCTGCCAGCTCGCTCATTCGGCTTTCCAGCCAGTTGCCACCATGCTGTCCAACGGTTTGCGCCAGCTTTTCGACCAGCCCCGGTTTGTCAGCACCAACGAAAGTAAATACCATGGCTGATGTCATGTTCATGCTCCTTCTTTTGTCAGTATGTTACTTCCGCAGCCGTATTCACCAGCGGTCGCTAAACTGTCAATTTGAAAAAAAACCTGGACATAACATTCATGCGACGACTGACTCTGGCTCCCCTATTGCTTCTGTTTACCTGTGCTGCAAGCTACAGCCAGACGTGTGAATCGATTCAGTCTCAGATTGATTTGAAGATCAAGGCAGCAGGTGTCAAGAACTTCACGCTAAAAGTAGTCGACGCCGGCATTGAAACGACAGGCAAGGTCGTTGGTACGTGTGACCGTGGGTCGAAGAAGATTGTGTATTTGCAAAACGATTTGGCCGGCAGATCTTCCCCGGCTTCGCAGACATTTCCCGGCAAAGCCTCACGGCCGGTCAAGACTGATTCCGACGCCTTACTGACTGAATGCAAGGACGGAACGGTGACCTATGGTGGAGACTGCAAAAAGTAAGGGTTTGTGGGTGTTATCGGGTATTGTCAAAACACGCCGGGGACAAAACGCCAGGTTCGTGTTCGGTAGCTGGCGTATGCAGGCCGTGCAGCCAGCATCCATCGTTCCTCAAAAATGGATTTGACGAACAAAACGACGGCAAGAGCCGATAGTGCCAACCAACTCCAGGGCGATTCAGCCAACCACGCACAAGCGGCGCCGCAGACCAATACACTGGTGTACATGGGGTGACGTATCCAGCGATAGGGGCCTTCGCAGACCATGTCGCCGCCAACCTTTGGGCTGGGATGAATGTTGAAGTTGCCCACCTTGTTGACCGAAAGCGCCCAGATACCCAGCGCAAGACCGATCACGGCAAACAGCAAGGCACCCGTTGGTCTGTTGCCCGCCATCAGGCCAGGCAACGCGAGCCACACCAAAACAAGGATCAGACTGAATTGAAGGAACACCAGGAGACTTCCCAGACGCTGTTGCCGATGTTCTGAGGTGGTCATTTGCACTGCTTCTCGCTAGGTTTGGCTCGCCGATCTAGGGGGGGCCGTGTGCTCGCAATCCTCCCAGGGCAGAACATCGCATCCACAGTGCGGTACTTCAATCATGGACCTGACATGGGACTGCGCGCATTGAACCTTTGAGGCGTTCTTCATCAAGGGTATTGCAGCACCTGTC